>JACRIR010000060.1 GCA_016215705.1 Candidatus Poribacteria bacterium
ATTCGCTCCTCTCTCTCACCCTTCAGGCGTGGTGGGGGACCGGAGGCAGCCGCTTGTCTTCACAGTTCAAAACATGCGCGCGGGAAGGAGCGCATGGCCAAACAATCAACTCCACGCCCGGGCGTGGAGCCCCAGGCTTCCTTAGTCGCACGTTTCATGATTCCTGCGACGTATTCGCCTGACCTCTGTAGGGGCGACCCGGCGGGTCGCCCGCAAGAGACGTATTCTTCAGGCGTACGCTGTAGGGGCGACTCGGTAAGTCGCCCGCAAGAAAAATGCACGGCAGGTGCGGATTCATTCCCTCTTTCATGGGAATGGCAGTCTGGATGTTGTATTCGTGTAATTCGTATAATTTGTGAGATTCGTGATCCAAACTTCTTCTTTGGTTGTCGCTGTGCCGCGTAATCTGCGGATAAAGGAGAAGCTTAATTCGTGAGATTCGTGATCCGGGAATCTTCCTGGATAAGAGGGACTCTCGAACAGTCCCAAAGGAGGAACTGTGAGAATAAGCCAACTACAGAAACGGAGCATACTCAGACTTTTTGCAGCCGGTAAGTCTCTCGAAGAGGTTGCAGAAATCCTCAACCGCTCCGATGCGCATTCACCGGACAATCAGCCGGGCCGGAAGACGGAAGCGGCCCCTGCGCCTGCTCGGAAACCCCGCGCGCGCATCAGTATGTCGCGCCTCGAAAAGTTCTTCGAGGAGTATCTCGCCATGCCGATAAGCGAGAAACAACGACAGACTCTCCTCGCAGAACAAGTGTCAGACCGCATGCACCGCCTGTTGGATGACATCGCGGACCTCAAACGAGTGGACGACGCGCTGCTGGAAAAGTCCGAAGAAAAAACACTGATCCCTTTGCTCGACATCAAACGGAAAATAAAAGAACGAATGGCGAAGGAAGACATGCCTCGAGCCGGGGGAAATAGCCCGTCGGATTCGTCGCAAGAAGCCATAAGAGGAGCCATCAATGAGTGTTGTGAGAGAGTACTCAACTACGGAAATCCGGAATAGGTGCGCCGGCGAGATGCTCGCGATGGCGCGCTTCCTCGGCTATCAAGTGGCGCCGGTGCATCAGCGCATGGCGCAATCGGAAGACGACGAACGCTCGCTGATTCTCGCGCCGCGCGGATTCGGAAAGTCAACTCTTCTTTCGGTGGTGAGATGTATCTCCGAGATCGTTCGCAATCCGGACGTCCGCATCCTCCTTGCAAGTAACACTCAGCCGCAAGCGGAAGCGTTCTTGCGCGAGATTCGCGGCCACTTCGAGAGGAATCAAGGATTCGTTGGAGTCTTCGGCGACTTCGTCGGCCCCAAATGGAGCGACAATCAGATCGTGGTCCGCCAAAGAAACCGCATAGCCAAGGAACCGACCGTCTTCGCCGTCGGAGTCGGAGGCGGGCTGATCTCGAAGCATTTCGACATCATCATTTGCGACGACATAGTTGACGAGGAAAACTCGCGCACGGAGCCGCAGCGCGAGAGACTCAGAGTGTGGTTCTTCAAGGTCCTCCTTCCGTGTCTCGAGCCCCACGGGAAGCTCTGTGTCATCGGCACACGCTATCATTACCGCGATCTCTATGGCCACCTTATCGAGAA
This sequence comes from Candidatus Poribacteria bacterium, assembly GCA_016215705.1. Taxonomy (GTDB): domain Bacteria; phylum Abyssobacteria; class SURF-5; order SURF-5; family SURF-5; genus JACRIR01. Next base: position 1,601 of record JACRIR010000060.1, read on the forward strand.
CGGTTTTGCGCCGGCCACCATCATCCGCGCCCTCGACGCCGATGGATCGAGCGCTTGGCCCGAAAAGTTCCCGGCCGAAAAACTCGAGAAAATACGGCGGCAGGCGGGCACGGTCATTTTCAACGCTCAGTACCAGAACGATACCGAGGCCATGAAGGGAGCCGTCTTCAAGGCCGACTGGCTTCACTACTACGACAGCATGGATAATCCGGGGACACCTTGCCCCAAGGTGTCCCCGGATTATCAACATCCCGACCCGCCGCTCGCGGTTTTCCAGGGCGTCGACCTCTCGATTGGGCGCGACGAAAGGTCGGACTATTTCGCAATGGTCACGATAGGCGTCGATACGTGGGACAATGTCTACGTGCTCGACTGCTTCATGGCGCGCCTCAGTTTCAAACAACAGACCGCCGCCATCCTTGAAAGATACAAGCGATTCGATCCGATCAAGCTCGCCATCGAGGCGAACGCATATCAGGCCGTACAGGTGGAACGCGTTCGCGAGCTTGGAGCCGTCCGCGCCACGAAGGTGTTCACCACCTGCGACAAACTCTCGCGCGCATGGAAACTATCGGCCCTGTTTGAAGATGGCCGCGTCCGGCTCAATCGTAACATGACCGAACTCGTCGAGCAACTACTCGTGTTCCCGCAAGGCGAGCATGACGACCTCATAGACGCGCTCGACCTCGCAATCGGCGTCTCCTACTCGCGCGGCCCACGGATACGATTCATCGGCCGCCCTTAGTGTAGTGTCTCAGAAATAACTTGAAGCGCTGCGAAGGGGACCGTCCCAGATTTACGGGCGCTTTGCGCCGTAGAATCGGGACTGTCCCCGAAGATCAAGAAGCGTTAGAGACACTACACTAGCGTCAAGTCGCGCTTGAGTTAGTCATTGCAGACGCGCGCTTTCGTAGGGGCGAAGGGGCGCACGCCTCCGTAGGGGCACGGTAGGTGCGCGCTTTCGTAGGGGCACGGCGCGCCGTGCCCCTACAAGTACCAACAGAACTAACTTGATCTGACACTAGTCCATCACACCGCCCCGTGTTATATTGGTTGAAGAGTTACATTTAGACGAAGGAGGTAGATTCAGATGGAACTAAAAGGAAAGAAGGTTCTGATTCTCGCCGATGATTTGTATGAAGACCTCGAATTGTGGTATCCGAGAATAAGGCTGACCGAGGCCGGCGCTCTAGTAAAGGTCGCTGGCATAGAAAAACGAACATACAACGGCAAACACGGCTATCCCGTCGAAGCAGACGACAAGATTTCGGCCTATGACCCGAAGGATTTCGACTGCGTAGTGATACCCGGCGGCTATGCGCCGGATAAGCTCAGACGCTCGAAGACGGTCCTGAATTTCGTGAAACGAATGCACGACGACGGCAAAGTCGTGGCCGCAATATGCCACGCAGCATGGGTTCCCATCTCCGCAGACATCGTCAAGGGCAGAACGATGACGTGCTTCTTCGGAATCAAAGACGACCTCGTCAACGCGGGCGCAAAGTACGTCGATCAATCGGTCGTGTGCGACGACAACATCGTGAGCTCGCGCACTCCCGATGACCTCCCCGATTTTTGCCGGGCAATAATCGCGCTGCTCGCGGGTAAAGGCGAATGCCAGACGGTCACTATGGGCGCAATGGAAGCAAGCGACGTGTATATATAGAAACGCCTGAAGTGAGCCGCCGGAGTCGAGTGTTACGGGCACACGAACATAAGAATTTCCGGCCTCACTTCCACGCCTGTGAGCGGCCAAAACGCATTCTCGTCGGATACGAGGGCATCTCTCTGAATGCAATATCCCTCGAAGTTCGCCGGGCCCACTCCCCGCGACCAGATTCTCCGGGACCGATGCACGTCGAAAACGGCGGCTTGAAATTTCTTTTGCGCGACCGCCTCGCGTATCTCGTTTATGAGACTCATCCGCCCTCTTTCTCTGTCGCTGCTCATGATGCTGTAGAGCGCTTCCCCATGCGCGTAAGTGTTCTTGCCGGCGAGTGACGGCAGATACGAGTGGTAGGGAACATAGACCTCGCCAGGAATCCTCGCGATTCGATCAACAAGTCTCCAACCCGCTTCTTCATCCTGCGCAGTCGGAATCAGTGGAAGCGGATTATATGCGAGGACGGCGAATTGCAAAAGCAAAACGAGATAAATGGAAGCTTCCCATTGTCCTGCGGCGTCGGCGCAACGATCCCTGATAGTCCTGACCGTCAGGTCGGCGCCCAACCCGAATAGGACCGCTATCATGGCATACGCCGTGAGAAGAACATTGTCGAAGCCGCCCTCATGTACCCTCGACATCCATGAAGCGCCGACCATCGCGCCCGTCGCGAGAAAATAAAACAGCCACTCTTTGTAGTTCGGCCCGAAGAAACAAGAACAGAAGTATACTGCGGCCATGCCGCAGGCTACACCCATCGGCGCCAGAATATCCGCCGTCCAGAACTGGAGAAGCAAACTCTTGAGTAACGGATGGCCCGACGGAATGCCGAAAACGTAGTAGGCGTACCACCCGTCATGCAACCGGTCGAGCGCAAAAGTGCTGATGCCTATTATCGCGGCTGCCACGATTCCGAAAATAAGCCCGCGCCGGAAATCCGCCAATAAGCAATAAATGACAACCGGCAAGGTGATCGCAAGCGCAGTCTGTTTGGTGAGGAACGCAAGCGAGAAAACGATTGCCGCAAGAACCCACGCTCTCGCACTCTCTCCGAACTTTACCAGATACAGTCCTGCAAGAAGAAACAGGAGAAACAGCGAATCAACGCGCGCGATGTCGAGCCACGCGCCGCTGAGCCGGTAGGTCGCAGCGAACAGCCCCGCTGACACCAACGCCGCAAAGCCACTCCCTGTTTGCCTCCTGACGAAAAGGGCGATAAGGACAAAACAGCCAACCGAGGAAACAAACGCAACCAGCCTCAACGGCGGAAAACCGACGCCCGTAATCTTCGCGACCGCGGCAGAAAGATAGAAGTACAAAGGAGTATAGAAGAAAGGAACGAAATCCAGTGAAGGCCGGACGTACAAAGGTTGTCCGGCCAGTATTCTCTTCACGTGAATGACAAGACTCCCCTCGAGCCATTCCATCTCGAATGGATATCTCATGCGGAAGGGAACGACGAAGAGATACATGAGAACGTAGACAATTGCGGTTGCGCCCGTCACGCTCTTGAAAAATCTCGAAACCTGCTGTGCTTTGTCATTCACCCCTGTTGACTCCGCATGCGTCCGGTTCCCTTAATCGGGGACTCCGTGCCCCCTGGTGTCCCCCATTAAGGAATCTGTTGAATTCGTATGCGATGGTAGTTGGATTCTTCGCCTTGCTCAGAATGATAGCTACTATTGTTCGAGACCGACTGCTTCGCGAATTATCCATGGCGGGCGACCCTTCGCTTGCTCGTATATTCTGCCAAGATATTCGCCGAGGATGCCCATGCAAACCAGTTGCGCGCCGCCAAGGAGCGTCACAAGCGCTATCGTTGTCGTGGATTCCCATGCGCGCCTCGTCTCTGATCCGGAGATGCCATTCAACCCGAAGAGCGAAACCATCAACCACAGTATGGCTGCCATGCAAGCTGCCAGCCCAAGATATGTCGCGAGCTTGAGCGGCAAACTGGAAAACGCAAAAATGCCGTCGAGCGCAAGCTTGAGGAGTTTGGAAAATGTGTACTTCGCTTCTCCCGCTGCCCGCGCGCCTCGCTCGTATTCTATTCCCACTTGTCGAAAGCCGACCCACGATCTCAGGCCCCTTACGAATCGTTCGCGTTCCGGCATCGTCTTGAGTACGTCGGCCACTTTCCTGTCCATGAGAGAAAAATCGCCGGAGCCATATGGCATATCAATATTCGCCAGCTTCCCGATGACCTTGTAGAAGAGGTCGTAGCAAAACCTCTTTAGAAGACTTTCTTTGCGCTTTGTCCGTATGCCGTATACTACCTCGTAGCCTTCCCTCCATTTGGATATGAAACGGTGAAGCTCCTCCGGCGGATCCTGGAGGTCGGAATCGAGGACGATCACACAGTCGCCGCGCGCATAGTGGATGCCCGCCGAAATAGCGTTCTGATGCCCGAAGTTGCGCGAAAACCGGAGCGCCTTCCAACGCGGATCACTTTTATGAATCGCGCATACGATCTCCCATGTGCCGTCGGAAGAACCGTCGTCAACCATCAACACTTCAAAAGGTTCATCCCATTTCTCGGCTGCTGCGGCGAGCCGGGCATGGAATTGAGGAAGCACATCTCGCTCATTGAAGCATGGGGACACAATTGAAATCACAGCGTCAGTCCTCTTCGAGAACGCAGCGCCACACTTGGCTTATTCGAGGACACGATGCGACATCGTGTCCTCCAATAAGCACAATGCCGTATCGTGTCCCCGAATGAGCGCGCCTTTCCTGGGAGCAGCCTGCCACGCTTGTTGCATGGTCAATTGTGAAGCAAAGGCCGCTGCCATAAATTGAGGACACCATGCGGCACGGTGTCCTCAATTTATGGGCTTCTTAGGAAGGATTATACATGAGACGGACGGTTTTCTACAACACCGCTGGATTCGGAGTGCCAAGGCCGGATTTGGAGCCACGGGAGAGGAAATGGGCAACAAAGAGAACGCACTCCTTGAGGCAACTGTGCGCAGAAAGGGAGTCGATTCCTCCGAGGTTCGCTTCACTCTCTATGTAGCGCAGACGACATCACGGCCCACCCGCCATGCGACGTGAGGCTGAAGAAAGGGCACAGGACGATTCCTCGACGCTTCTTGACTGGACTGCCTCCTTCAGATACACTCTTTTTGGCAGGATTTTTGTAACCGGTCATGTCCGCCGCGAGAGCGCGTCTATTATCCTGTGGCGGTATGAACTTATGGGCGGCGCAACGCCTCGAAGCGATTTGCTGTCAACGTGAAATTGAGCGCCAAGAAATATAAGTGTGAAGTCGGAAATGGAATCTCCGACGAAGAATACGAACGGATGGAATTGAACCTAATGAATTCGCGCCGGTCTCGAACCAGGAACAAATCGAGAATAGCCAGATGATAGGTGAGAAGTGGGCGCGCCGCATTAGCGCTTTGGTGATTATGTCCGGGTTTGTGTACTCCATATACCTTCTCGGCCATGTTCAGGATGAGGTCTTCTACAGTTGTGACGGCGGAATCAAAGCCCTCCTGGTAAAGCAATACTGTCAGAAAGGGTTTGGCGTTACTCTTGATATTGAAGCCCAGGAATGGGTAAAGGAGATATGGGACCAAGGCTTTTACCCCTTTCATCCTCCATTCGTATATGAATTGGATAAAGGGTATGTCTCTTCTTTCCCCATTTTTCTTGCGGCTCTGACCGCCTTTTTTTACAAGCCATTCGGCCTGTACGGACTCTACGTCATCCCGACGGCAAGTCTCTGGGCGCTGTGGATCATGTTCAGACAGGTCGCCCAAAGGCTTGATCTGCGCGAAGAAATTGTTGCCATATCACTCGCGGTGATGGTATTTGCGTCTCCCCTCACCCTATATGGAGCAATGTTTTGGGAACACACGCTTGGGGTTCTATTGACTTTCTGCGGCGCTGCCTTCCTCCTTACCTACCGGGAGAAAAAGTGTCGGGGCCGAGGGCTTGTTTGCGGAATCCTGGCGGCGCTTTCAGTGTGCTTCCGGTCAGAGGCATTGGTTCTTGTCGCCGCCTATGCGGTTCTGTCCATATATTTGTATCTGAGACATGATTTCACTAACGCGAGGTTCTTCCTCGTTGGCATGACATTGGGTCTTGCAGGTCTCTTGCTGTTCAATACTCAGGCTTACGGACATCCGCTTGGTGTACACAGCCTTCAAGTACTCGAAGACTATTCATTGCTGGGTGACTTCGGCGCCAGGCTCCGGATATTGCAGGCGCTTTTGACCGGCCTCTTTCAGTCTTTTCAAGTCCTGATCTTCATACTAATTTATATGCCTGCGCTGTATTTTGCGAGGAGGCGCGAGACGACCTCGGCTCATGCGCACATTGCATTCATCTGCGCATTTTTTGTTTTGGGTGTTCCATTTGTCTTGCCCGGCATCGGGGGAAAGCAATGGGGACCACGGTTCTTGTTGCCTCTGATACCTTTGTTCTGTCTATTGATCGGAATCTGCTTGCGCCGGCTTCTCGATCAACCCGCAAAATGCGTAAAGTACGCTCTGTTGTCAATATTTGTTGCGGCTTTTGGACTAGGGGTCTATAGGAATACCATCCAGGGTTCCGTTCACCTGGCCGAGGACTACAATCTCAGAGTGAAACCAGCTTTGGATTTCCTTCGGCAAAGCGACGGCGTTTGCGCGGTGGTCGTTCATCAAGAGATCGCGCAGGAACTGGCCGGCGCATTTGAGACTACGCCCATGTTTTTGGCCCGCAGCGATAGTGAATTGGAATCCTTGACGAACACACTTTCTCGAAATGGAATCCGGAAGTTTCTGCTCCTCACTTACCCAACGGATGGAATTGCGATTGGTCCCGACTATTCACCTGGAGCGAGAATGAACGTGAATGAATTCGGGATCGTCGGTTCATACAAGATTTTCCAATTGGAGCTAAGCAAGGGAGGTCTTTCTCCTAATTAGGGACAAACGCGCAGCATGTTTCTTAAAAATGAATCCACGAGAAAAGCGGCATCGGCCATTCTGCTGGTTCTCACCCTATACCTTGCAACGATCGCGATCGTTCGCCCTTTCGGCGAGTATCCGCTGAACGACGACTGGTCGTACGCAAAGACCGTCAAGACTTATGTCGAGACAGGGAAGATACAATTGACGAGCTGGGTGCGAATGACTTTTCTCGCTCAGATGTATTACGGGTCGCTGTTTGTTCGCGCGTTCGGGTTTTCGCATTTGATTCTTCGAGTCTCGACGATGGGGCTCACGGTCTTTACGTTTGTAGTTTTCTTCCTCATGCTGCGGACCGCGGACATATCGCCCCGGCGGGCCGCGCTGGGATGCATATGCCTCCTTTCTAACCCGTTTTTCCTGGGAAACAGCTTCACGTTTATGAGTGAAATCCCTTACCTCTTTTCGGTTCTTGTCGCGACGCTCTTGTATTCAAGAAGCTGCGAGCGTGATGCGCCGCTATGGCTTGCGTTGCTTGCGGGCATGGCTGCCGGCGCTGCCATGCTGGTGCGTCAGACCGCCATACTTCTCCCGCTTGCGGCAGTTGTATCCGCCGCGCTGTCACGGCAGCGCCGGAAAACACGAGTATGGGCAAACACTCTTGTGTTCAGCTTGTTTCCGCTCGCTTCCTTGTTTGCCTTTGAGATATGGCTGCATTTGGTCCATGGACCTCTTCCGGCAACGTGGCAAACACGTCATCTTGCAAGTTTTCCTCTCGTGTGCAAACACCTTGCAGAAATATCGGCAGTCTCCATCTGCTACCTGGGTCTGTTGTCGGCGCCGGTCACCCTTTCCTTCGGGCTTTTTCAGCGCGATTGGTGGAAGAACAAGCGAACGGCAACCGTCGGCCTTGTGGCTCTTGCAGCGCTATCATTGTACAGCGTCATTAGGAGCGCGGAGTGGACGGGTATTCCCGCTGATTGGAGGAAGCTCTCTCTTTTCAGCGCCGAATGGATGCCCTATTTGGGAAATACATGGTTTGATTTGAAGACATTCGGACAAGGACCTTATATCCTGAAAGATGTCATCATTCTTCACCATTTGTCGGCGGTCGCGTGTCCGGATTGGATTTTTGTTGTGGCGACGGCGTTGTCGGTGGTGATGGGCGCGGCCTTCGCCACAATACTATGGGAAGGACGCTCCAAAATACAAAGGGCTCCGACTATCGTGAGGTTCTCAGTGACGGCGGCGCTCCTTCACTTGGGATTGCTGACATTGCAGGATTTCTATCTGGACCGAAATCTTCTCCCCGTCTTTCCCTTTGCGCTCCTTGTGCTGCTTTTTGTCTTGCGTGAGGATCGCGCCTCGCGGGCGCTGGCCGGTGTGTGCGCTTGTCTCCTCTATGTCATCACGGTTGCAGGTGTGTTTCAGTACCACCGCTGGAACGATGCCCGCTGGCAGGCAATAGACTACCTCAAGAAAGAAGTCGGCGCGAGCCCACACCAGATAGACGGAGGATTCGAATACAACGGGTGGATGTTCTTCGATGACTATTTCGGACCGCCGCGTGGTGACAACAGTTGGTGGTGGGTGTACGATGACAAATATATAATCGCGTTCTCGGAAATAGATGGCTGTCGGATTCTTAGACGATTCCCCTTCCGCTCTGCTTTCCCATTTGTTTCACACGAGATATTGGCGCTTGAAAGGAAATCCTGATTGAACGCATGCTATCGTGGGGTCGGCGGCGCGGTTCGGTGACTGAAGGCAAGCGAATCCGAGATGCCCGCCACTTTCAACGCTTTGTACATTTCACTTCGCATTCCGCTAATGACCACTTTCTTCCCGTTTGTCTGGAGTTGGTCGACGACCCACTTGAGACCCACCAGCCCGCTGGCGGTGATGTGGGTGGCCGACGAAAAGTTAAGCACTGCGCCCGGAACAGAATCCTCCTTGAGCTTCGGCCCCAGTGTTTCCATCAGGCCGGTCGCGGCCTTCGAGTCGAAGCAGCCGGTTATCTCATGTTTGAAGTAGTCCGATTTCTTGGTTTCTTTCGCCATGTTGTTTTACCTCGCGAGGGCGTTTTCGCCGCCCTGTTGCCGCCTTGTATAAATCCCCCTCAATCCCCCTTTGCAAAGGGGGAAGTGGAACCGGCTCCTCAATCTCTTGTGCAAGCGATCCCGCAATTTTGTGGGTGCGAGTTTATTCGCACTCGCGACGCGGAAAGAGCCCGAAAACAATCCCATCCTCGCTCGCCAACTATGGGACAGTCTCCATTTCTCTTGTTCTTTCCCCTTTCGCCTTATTCCTTTCGCCTTTCCCCCCTTCGATTACAGTTGCCCCTTGTATGCGCGGCGGAAAAGGTCTTCGATTTCCTCAACCATCGGGAAGCGCGGGTTCGAGCGGCTGCTCGGGTCGTCGAATGCTTTGTCGACGAGGTCCGGTAATGCCCTCTCGAAATCCCGTTCGGAGACGCCCAGTTCCTTGATGGTTGTCGGCATGTTGCAGTTCTTGAGGAGCCCCAAGATCGTATCAATCAGCGCGTCTACTCTCTCCGCTATCGAGTAGCCGTTCAGGCCCACGAACGTGGCCGCCTCCGCGTATTTCTTGTCGGCGACGTATGCCTTTATGTTCGGGTGCGGCATGAACTTTGTCGGCGTCGACGAATTGTATCTCACCGTGTAAGGCAGCAACACGCCGTTGGCCCGCCCGTGCGGAATCTTGAAGCTCGCGCCGAGACTGTGCGCGAGCGCGTGGTTGACTCCGACAAAGGCGTTGCTTATGGCAATGCCGGCGATGCAGGAGGCGTTGTGCATGTTCTCTCGCGCCTCGTAGTCCGCCGGATCACTGAACGCGCGCGGCAGATAATGGAACACCAGCCGCATCGCCTGCAGCGTGAGCGAATCGGTATACCGCGAGGCCGCAATCGAAACGTGTGCCTCGAGCGCATGGGTTAGCACGTCCATGCCCGTGTCGGCGGTTACGGAAGGCGACAGGTTCATGACGAGCGTCGGGTCCACAATCGCCATGTCGGGCGCGAGCGAGTAGTCGCTCAGCATGATTTTGCGGTTGGTTTCGCAATCGGTCACGACCGCAAACGGCGTGACTTCCGAGCCTGTGCCGCTCGTCGTCGGAACGGCGATGAGACGCGGCCGGCCGGCCGGCGGAGTCGGATATTCCGTCACTCGTTTTCGCGGGTCGAGGAACGGCAGCGCAAGCTCCTCGAACTTGGTCTGCGGGTTCTCGTAGAACAGGCGCATCGCTTTCGCGGCGTCGATGACCGATCCGCCGCCGACCGCGATAATGTGATCGGGCATGTAGTTGTTGAGCACCCTGACGCCGTTCAAAACGGTGGCGAGCGTGGGCTCCGGCTCGACCTCGGAGAAAGCGTGAACATGAGTGGTCGGCTTGAGGAAACTGCGCACCATATCGACGTGCCCGCGTTTCTCGCCGCCCTTCGTGGTGATGATTACCGTTGTTTCCGAGTTGATGCTTCGCAGATTCTCGAGGGAGTTGAAATTGAAGTAAATCTGGTTGGGCAGCCGGAACCACGCATTGCCCGGCGTTCGGCGCGCGACTCGCTTTATGTTCATGTAGTGGTATATGTTCAGGTTGTCCATCGTGATGTTGCCTCCGCCAGTGCCGCAGCCGAAGGAGAAAGTGGGGGAAAGGTCGTTATACACGCCGCCGAGGCCGCCAATGGTCGCCGGCGAATTCACGACGATTCTGCCCGCGTTGAGCGCCGAGGCGAATTTCTGGACAACCTGCTCGTCCGTTGCGAATATCGAGGCCGTGTGGCCGAGCCCTCCGCCGTAACTGACATCGAGGCACACGTTGATCGCGTCGTCAACCGACCCCACGGGCAGCACGCCGAGAACGGGGAAGAGTTTCTCGACCGAGAGCGGATGGCCCGGGCCGACTCCCTTGAGGGGCGCTATGATGAGCCGCGTGTTCGGAGAAACTTTCATGCCGCATTGCTTCGCGATATCCTGCGCGCTCTGGCCGACGGCAAGCGGATGCATCATCCCCGTCTCCGGATGAATAACCGTTTGCTCGAGCAGCCCGACCTCTTCGTCATTCGCGATATGCGCGCCGAGCGACGCGAATTTCTGAATGACCTCGTCGTAAACCTCTGAATCTATCGCGATCGTCTGCTCCGACGCGCAGACGGTTCCGTTATCGAACGTCTTCGAGACAATAACGTCCACGACCGCCATATCGATGTCGGCGCTCTTGTGTAGATAGCAGGGGGTGTTGCCCGCGCCGACGCCGAGAGCCGGTTTGCCGGTGCTGTAGGCCGCCTTTACCAGACTAGTGCCGCCGGTCGCATCGATCAATTGGATGTCCGGATGCGTAAACAGGTATTGCGTGTCCTCGATGGTCGGCTTCTCGATGCAAGCGATCACGCCCTCCGGCGCGCCCGCCCTCTCGGCGGCCTCACCCATTATTCGGGCCGCCTCCGCGCAGCAGTTGGCCGTCCGGAAATGGGGCGAGAAAATGAGCGTGTTGCGCGTCTTGAGACACGTGATGCATTTGAACAGAACCGTGCCGGTCGGATTCGTTATCGGCGTGATCGAGAAAATCACGCCGATGGGTTCGGCCACCTCCACGAGATTGCGTTCGGGATACTCGCGAATCACGCCGACCGTGCGCTTGTCCTTGATATGATTCCACACAAACTCCGTCGCGACGAAGTTCTTGAGCACCTTGTCCTCGAAGACGCCGAGCTTGCTCTCCTCGACCGCGATCCGCGCGAGCCGCTTCGTGCTGCGCAGGCCGGCCATCACCATCGCCTTGACGACGGCGTCCACCTGTTCTTGCGAGAATTGCGCAAACTCGGCGGCCGCCAGTTTCGCGCGTTCGACGAGTCGGTCGAGGTAGGCCTTGCGTGTGGAACTGATTGGTTGTCTTGATTGGCGAAGACTCATTTCCCGGATCCCCCCTGCTTCAAACTAGGAACAAGTCCCGGTTGCGCGCATCGAGCGGACACGAACTGTCGCGCTTCCGCGCGCAATGATGTGATATGCCTCAAGTGCAGCTTTCCAGAATGCGGAATAATCCTATCACGTCTTTCGGGAAAATGCCAATTCTCAGGGAGGCGAAAAGGCGAAGAGGAAGAAAACATCCCGGCGAGAATCAAAGTGATCTCTCAGATTGCCGCGATCGTCTTCCTTTCCACCCTGCAAGGGCTTGACTCCAGTAATAATGCGCACATTCTCGAATGAACACATAGTGATCGAGATTCCCACTCCGGGTTACTTGTTGAAGCGCCGGCTCTGCGATGAGTTTCGGTTCCAGTTGATGGTGAGGTTGCGGCTTGCCCACGTATCCCAGACAAAACCGACATGAGTCCATCGTGGCCGGAGAAAGCAGAAACCTCTTCAAAGCCTCAAGAAGGTCTTTTGCCTCACGGAAGTTGAATGCATCCCGGTTTGGATCGTAGCCGTTAATGCCTAGCTTCAACAAATACTCCGGCAAGAAAGGCGGAACGGCGCACTTATATAATTTGCCTTCATGCACCATGTGGCACTGAAAGACATGGGCATTCTTACATGTCCTGAAGATCATGTCGGTAATCCAATCGTTGGGGTGCGGGCTGGTCACCAGGGATATTCTGAAAGCACATTGGTCGCGCACACACAAACGTGCTCCGAACATTTTCGCCCGCAGCTTGAATTCGTCAATGCTTTCCTTCAGACGTATGCCCGGATACAGGTTGACCAGGACACAATCCACGAGTTTCCAGAAATCGGCGTTCATAGAATGGAGAAGAAGTCCATTGGTCGTCACCATCAGTCTATCGGCTATCCCGGACTCTTTGGCTATTGCAAGAAAGGAGTTGATCTCCGGATTCAGAAGCGGCTCGCCCCCGATAAGACGAATGACATCTGCATGCAGGCATCTGCTCAAGAGATGTATGTCAGACGAAAAACTCTCAATGAATGGGAACTTCTTCGGAATGAATGGAGACATGTGGGAACACGAAGAACAGCGCAAGTTGCAATGATAGGAAACGGAGTATTCAATTGATCGGGTTATTATTTTTCCGTTCTTAATCTTGTATGACATTATTTTTCAACAGCGGGCTTCATTTTCCATGCTTGAATCATCAGTGTCATGTCAAGTTGATTTTGCTGGCACTTGTAGGGGCGCAGCATGCTTGCGCCCCTACGAAGAACCAATCACCAATACCCACAATTTTTGTCTTGACAGCGCACTAGCATGATTTCCGCATCCAGCGCTTTTCCTCGGCGTTTTCGGGCCGTTCATTATGGAGCCGCCTCACCATATCATAGTTTTTCCACAGGTCTTCAGTATTGGTTATCTGGCCGAAATCTTTTTCGAGATAATAGGTCGCGAGGTTGCACTGCAGCGCGATTGGCGCGTTGTCTTTCGTATATCGCAGTATCAATTCCCAATCCACGAGCGCGGTCAACTGTTCGTTGAAGCCACCAATTTCTTCATACAGGGACCGTTTATGCATGAATATGTTCAAGTCAATATAGTTCCTTATAAGGAGTTGCTTCCTATCGTAGTGTTGCAATCGGAGAAATTTCCGCCCTCTGACGTTGTCCACAACCTGAACGCTGCAATAGGCAGAATTGATTCCCGGGTTGTCAACGAACGTATTCACCATTAAGAGAAGGAAATCCGATGACCAATGGTTGTCCGAGTCCAGATACGCAATCAGTTCACCTGAGGAACGCTCCAGTCCAACATTACGCGCGTGGCTGACTCCTTCATGTAAATTTCTTATGTAGACTATTCGTGGGTCATCTCCATATTGTGATCCCACTAGTTCCGCTGTATTATCAGAGCTTCCGTCATCGGATATGATGATCTCGAAATTCGAATAGCTCTGTCTTAGTACTGAGTCAATTGCCCTTTCGATGATGAATGCCCTGTTCCAAGTGGGCATGATGACAGACACCTTGGTTTGTTGCTCCCTTTTCTGATACTCATTTACGAGTCGCAGTTCGTTCAGTTTGTATCGGAGGACCTTGGCAGAAAGCACTCGCTCCAGTTTGGAGTCCTGAGCAGAGACTCCATCCACAGGATACTGTTCCAGAGAGGCGCCGCTGCACGGAGGTTGTAGCCTCACGATGTCGTCACGGTGATCCGCCATCATTTCTTCCCCGTAACCAAGTGGAAATTGTCGATTGGGATTCGGCGAATATCGCCAAAGCCCACGTCTTGGAGCCATTCTGTGATCTCTCGATGAGAATAACAGCGGCCAGTCGGCGTAGCCGTGAGCATGTTCACCGCAAAAATGGCTGCTTGGAGAGGATTGGTCCTCGACTCATCCAGCATTAAGTCCCAGATGAGCGCCTTTCCGCCCGGGGAAAGAGACGCGTGTACTCTCTTGAGCAAAGCGTGGTTTTGCTCTTCTCCAAAGAGGCATATGACCGAACATAGCACAGCCACGTCGTATCCATTGCCGATGTCATCGACAAAGAAATCGCCTTTCTTTACGGCTATGCGGCTGGAGAGGTTGTGTTTCGCGATTTCTCTTTCGGCAACATCCAAGAGGTGCGCATCCTTGTCGAAAAGGACAACCTGCAGGCGGGGGTGGCGGCGCGCGAATGCGATTGAGCAAGCGCCGGAACCCCCTCCCACGTCGAGCAGTCTCCCTGCGCCGAAGCAGTCAGCGGCTCTCATCATTCTGTCCATTGTGCACGCGGCTTGCATTTCCATTGCGGAAGCGAGATGGCCACTCATCTCGGGCGTCCATTCTCTTGTATGACAGCGGCCGGAAGTGACAATCTCGGTGAGATGAGACCATCTCTCCCACTGATTTGCAATGTGGAGCAGCGCTCCGGCTATCGAATGCGGATTCTCCCGCGCCAGCAGGCGAGATAGCGCTTCGACATTCGAGAAATTGTTCCCCGTTTTGTTGAGGAGATTCATAGCAACCAATGCGTTAAGGAGAATTTCGGTGGCTCTGGGGTTTGTGTTCATCCGATCCGCCAGTTCCGAGACGCTGAAACAGTTGTTTGCCAAGCGTCCGAAAATGTCGAACTCGAGCGCCGTGAGAAGGATGCGAGCGGGCATAAACCCTCTGGCTATGGACTGCACCCACGACGCCAAGGAATCTTCGCGTATCGGACCGTTCAAATTCAACTGATTGGCGCTACCTGCCACAGGCACACCTCAACAATGGGGAAACTAGTAATGTATCAGTGACCCGTCGATCTTTGCTCTTCTTACCGCATAGTTGAAAACAATGAGACTCATCGGCAGAACAACGATAATGAACGCCAGCAAAGGGATGATGTTGGGCAAGAGTTCTCTCAACGTGTATCCCTTGAGCAGCGCCATCCGCATCCCCTCCAAAGAGTGGGTGATTGGCAGAAGATACGAGACCCTCTGCAACCAATCGGGAAGGACGGCCACCGGATAAAACACCCCGCCGAGCAGCCAGGATGCATTACTGAATAGCCACGTTAAGGGATCGCCCCGTTTCAAGACCATGATGAAGCCGGCAGAGGTGATCCCCAGGCCGCTGAACGAAACGATAGTAAGAAGAAGAATCACGAGAGCGCCGAGGTAATTGCCGTCGCCTATCTTCAAACCAAAGAGGAGAACACCGAGGAGCAGGTACACAAGTACTCGCGCCGATGTCAGAATGAAACTGTACAGTGAAGAAGATATGATTATTGTTGGAATTCCCGTCTGGGTGACAAGAAGGGTCTCGAGTGTGCCCAGCACCTGCGCCTCTCTAATGCATCGCGAAAAACCGTTAAGTGATACTTGCAGATAACTTGCGAAGGCAATGCCAATGATAACAAAGGAGAAATAATCTCCGCCATAAGTCTCAATGTATGGGAGGACGGCGCTTCCAAACAATTTTGACAGGAAGAAAAACGTTAAGGCGGCGAAGAAAATCCCGAACCACTGCGAAATGAATGAAAACCTGTAACTGGATGCGCTGATAAAGTCTTTGTATATGAAAGCCAGCGGTTTCCTGAGCGTTATCATTCCCATTATTGTCTCCGGATAATCCTGCCGAAAAGCTCCTCGAGCGATTCACATTCGGGATAGCATGCTTGAACATTGATGTCGTTTCTGAGTAATTCCTCCAGAAGCGGAGAGATACTCTCTTTTACCGTACGCACTTCCAGGCGGAACAGAGGGCCGCTTGAGGAGGGTTCAGCAATCGGACCGCGAATCCCATATTCATGACACATATCCGAAAGCGCGTCGCTCAGTCGTTCCATTGCGCCGTTCACCTTAAGCACGTATTTCGTCTCACCGTCGACAAGCTGTCTGATCTTGTTCAGAGAATCGCACAGCTTCACATGTCCGCGGTCCATGATGGCAATACGATCACAAAGCTTCTCGGCTTCGTGCATATTGTGGGTGGCCAAGACAACCGTTTTCCTCTCTGCGTTGACGAGCCGCTCTCGAATGAACGTCCTGACATCCTGCGCAATGAGGGGATCGAGATTCCGCGTTGGCTCATCCAGGAAGAGTATTTCAGGGTTCGTGAGCAATCCCCTCGCGATTGCCAGTTTCTGTCTCATTCCGGAAGAGTAATCTTTGAAGACTTTGTCGATATCCGCCCCCAGGCCCGTAAGTTGGACCACCTGATCAATTCGCTCCCTGGACTGGGGGGAGGTAAGATTATTTAGCGTTGCGAAGAACTTAAGATTCTGTCTTCCAGTCAGTCGCCAATAGAAGCTTCTCTCCTCGCTCACCACATACCCGATACTCTTCCTGATTTTCCGCCCGCATTTCATCACGTCGTGGCCGTTGACAAAAGCCCTGCCTTCATTGGGCAGGATAAGGGTGCACAGTATCTTGATGAGCGTAGTTTTGCCGGCGCCGTTCGGTCCGAGCAAACCGAACAATTCACCCTTCATCACCTTGATATTGATATCCTCGAGGGCGGTGATCTCTTTTCTCTTGAGCGGGCTAGTCAATAGCTCGCGGTATCCTTTGGGCTGCGGAAATCGTTTGGTAACGCCGACAGTTTCTATTGCATGCGACATGGAGCATTCTCTTGGCGGATGGTAGCCGGCTTGAAGGGTCCCCAGCCGGCAATGCGTGTGATACTCTTTACCATGACTTTGCAGAACCGATGCGCGAGCTTAATGGAGCGACGGACGGCATAGTACGGAGACAGAGGTCCGGATATCGAGGATGGTTTATTGTCTCCGGGCAAGTCTAACGGCGCACGGAGCAACGACCGGCCAATAAACGTGACTAGCTGCGTGAGATCGCGTCTCTTGAGCAGCTCCTTGCATAGTCCGGCCCAGAACCAGTCCGGAAACAGGAGATTCGACTCATCACGGACAAGTAAGGTTCTTTTGACAATCATCCGGAGAAGGCGGTCCCGCAGGGGCTCGAATTCGGATGTCTTCCGAAGGTTCTTGGGAATCCGTTCTCTTATCGTCGCGTCCATGACATCGGCCGCGAGCGAGAGCGGATAATAGAGATGAGCGGTGAAACCGCCTTCATGCGCTTCTTTCAAAATCCAATCCCAGTTGATCGTTTCATTATACTGTCCAACAACCCGGCAGATGTCGGACAGACCTCGCAGGTCCCTAAAACCGAAAAGTGAAGAATTCAGACAGAGATGTATTATAAGGTCTTCCGGAGAAAGCGCCTTCGCCTCGGCCGCTCCGATCTTGAGGTTGCCGGAACGTTTCCACAGTCCGTCGGGATTCATGTGGAAATGCATGTTTTGCGGGAGAATGTTTCGATGGATTTCTATGGCGGTCTCCTTTATCGGATGGTACCGAGGCGCCCAATGATGGTGGTGCGTCTTGTACCATTCTCTCGGCCTGTAATACTCACAGTGGGAGTAACCCAACTTAGACAAAGCCTCATCCGCCGCTTCGAGGTCCTTTTCTTGAACCATGAGGTCGACGTCGGACATCTCCCGAAGCGCCCGGTATTCGGGAAAGATTTCGCCGAGCGCAGCGCCTTTCAGGATTATGGTTTCTATGCCGAGCAGGTTGAAGGAACTCAGAACGTTCTCTAGTTCGCTGTGGCAGAGCAAATTCCGTAGTCCGACCTGGTAATACGCATTCCTCAATGCTCTCCAGATTGGCCCGGGCACAACTTCGTGTCCCTCAACGAGCCCCAGCGAGTGGTACAGGAGCGATACGATCCGGCTTTGTTGTGCTGTTTGGAGAATATAGTCCCAATCCAGCCCTTTCCTCAAAAGCATGTGAATCTCGGACACCGCCCCTTCATTGGAGGCTGAGCCAAGACAGGCAAAAATGAATCTGTCCTCACGGGAAAACATCAAACCCTCGTTTCCTTGGGAGCGGCGTAAGGGCATATTGCCGAAATTGTCTTCGGAGTCGCGCCAATATGTCACTGATCCTTCGATTCGCTCCCGAGAGAATAGCAATTGTTTCCCATAATTCGGGGACACGATGGGGCATCATGTCCCCGAATTATGCGACGTTTTTTCTACAGTTAACCACGCGGTGGCGCTGTCAAGCGCTCAGGATCGCGTTCATGCTCGGCCGTTTGCAAACAGAGCTGAAAGCATAACTTTGCGACCGAAACATTATTTGGGAAGTGGGTTACGAAGCCGCCCTGATCAGTCCGCGCTCGAGGAGTTCTTCGAGAAAAATCTTCATGTCGCTCCAAATCACTGTTGGCTCAGCGTCGAACTTCTCCTGAACCCGGTTTACCGCTTCTTCCAGAGTGCATCCCTCCTTCAAGGAAGTCCATATGCTCACCCCGGTTCCATTGAGCGCGTAAGTCAGTTTCGAGCCAAGATGGATTAGTGTGCCCTCATCTTCATTGATAATAGTGTCGATCACATCCGGATTCGGGGTGAATCTGCATTGCTCCATACGTTTCTTTCCCCATCTTGTGAAGCGCGTTTCTCTCAATCAGCAGGCGCTAATCTGACCGGATTGCACAAAGATGTCCCGAGGAGGTCTTTGGCCCAGGGGTCGTCAGTCATTTCGGCCATCCAATTCACCTTCTGGAAATGTTTGAGACAATACCAGCAAGAGAAGTGGTCCATCTCTCCCAGCTTCCCGTCACCCAGGAGCCGGACTTTTCTGTTAGTGAAGGCAGCCACTGCGTCGACCATTCGCTGGTACGCTTCGTGGACGCTGATCTCCGCCAGATTTCCAAGGAGTTCCGACCCGCGCAATCCTCCGCCAAAGTCCGCCAGTTGACAGCAAAAGCTCAGTGAGCCATCGGACGTAACGTATATCTGCCTCATGCTAAGCGGCGGGCACAGGACGAGGGGATCAGAATCGAAATATCCCGCCGTAAGTGATATCGTCGTCTTGAAGATTTTCCTGAGGCGAGCCGACTCCTCGTTGATTCGTCTGAAATCGGCAGGTTTGAGGTGGATTCCGAGCGCGGTCGTCCGGGGCGTGGGTTGCAGCGGGATAATGGCGACCTCGCCCGCCCCGATCTTCGAGGCAAGAAGCGCCATCTCCTCGAGTTGGTGGATGTTCCGTCGGGTTACTGTCATCCGTAAGCCAAACGGAATTCCCTTGTATCTGCAAATGCTCGCGGCCTGCAAGACCCGCCGGTATGATCCGTCAGCCCGATTGAGGTCGTGCACTTCCTCCGTCGCGCCGTCGAGGCTGAAACCCAGCCTTCGGACTGTGTCCATGCGGGGACCCATGCTCCGGTACCAGTCGGTGAAATTCCATCCGTTCGTTATCATGGTGAACGCGAGTGTGTTCCGGGCAAGCATCTCCACGACCTCGTCGAACTTGCCATGGAGCGTCGGCTCGCCTCCCGAGAATGCCAGGAAGGCTACGTTGCATGCTTTTGCAAATGAGATGACCTTCTCGAGAACGTTCAGCGGGAGGTCTTGGGCCGAGCCATCAATCATGCAGTGGCGGCAATTCAAGTTGCATCGGCTTGTAAGCTGGACTCCTATGCTTAAAGGCACTGCCTGCTCCCCCTCCTCGAGCGGTCAACGCTCTTCAAGAGTAACCACTCCAAGATTAGCGAAGTCCTGAATAATGGTTTTCAAATCGTCCAGGATACTCGCTTCGCCGGAAGACTGGTACGCCTCTCTCACACGCTGTTCCATGTCGGTGACGCTGTGAGAGCCGTCGCACATGTTCCACACGAATTCCGCCACCGAGTTAATGACGTGAACGTTCCCATTCTTCGAGTCATAAAGGATAGACTCTTCACCAAGTTGGCGAGATAATATTCCTTCTTTTCTTAGAGGTTTCCTTAAATCCATGCCTTTACCCCCTTGATCCATTCGCCGGCCTTCCCCGATGCGATCTTTTCGATGTGGTGCCATGCATGGTAGGCATGGAGAATCCATCCCCAAAAGACACGTCCGACCGGCCAAGGCTCGACCAGCGATCTCAAAGGACTGCGGAACACGCCAGTCAATCTGCTCCGGAATGGAGACCCGGTTCTTGATCTCTTGAAGACCAGATACGATCGAGTGGCGAGCGCTCGGTTCATCATTTTCCAGAACAGCGAATTCAAACGAAGGCGCCCGTTCGAGCCTGCTATTTCAATTACTTTGCCCACTATCCGATCCGGGGAAATCAACTGCGTATGAAGTTCCTGATCTGCCTTTACGAGGTATTCGAGAGCGCCGTTCTCTGCGGATGAACGGATCACTCGACATACGAGATTTCTTTCACATGAGGCGAACACGACGATGTCGCCCGCCCTGATGTGTTTGTCTCCGTGCTTGATGACCAGGGTGTCCCCCTCGCGAATCATTGGGGACATGCAATTGCCTTCAATCGAGCAAGCGCTTTTCTCGCCTCGCTCTTGCCAGATGTCCAGAACGGTTTCAAGGTGGACTTGGGGAATCATGGCCCAACCACACACTTTCTCATAGACTCTGCTTGTCCAGTAACTGCATGACAAGGCTCGCGGTCTCTTCCAATTCACCCATGACCAGGTTGAAGCATCGGGCGCCATTAATTGTCGGAGCCAGCTTGTAGAGGTGGAGGCCGGGGTCGTTGATTGGACCGATTGAGGAATTCAGGAACTCAAAAACCGCATGCGAGCCGGAGACATACTCCAGTCTTGGCTCGTCGCCAAAACCGCGCATAAATACTATGAACCGCAGCGGATACCTGTCCGAAAGGCTGGCTGGGGAAATCTCCTCAATATCGAGCATCTGCTCCGGGCCTTCCCCCTGCGCCGGCACATTCTCCTGTTTGGTTCCAGACAGATGCAGCAGCAGTCGCGATTCTTTACGCAGATTGACCTTTCGGGGAAACGGCTCGATTGCGGCCCCTTCAATATCGAGACATCCAACCTCGTCGGAAAGGAACTTGCACCCCAGACTCAACAGTTTTAGAACAAGGGTTGTTTTCCCTAGTCCGGAGGCAGCCGGAAATACAACGGCGTTTTCGCGCCACGAGACGGCTCCTGCATGCACGAAGTGATGCTCCCTGGCGGAAACGGCGATTGTTCTCAGCAGCGAGGATTGGATGAGGGTTAGGGGCGGACAAAACCCGGACAGGTCATCGGCGGCTGTGCGTAGATTCCTCGATGTGTAGTAGTAGCGTCCATTTGTCTGAGATGCCCGGTACAGATAATTCCTGTCATCGATGAGCAGTTCATTCCTCTCCGGCAGATGGTCTAGGATTTGCATTCCCGGGCCGGGAACCTCTTCCCAGTGCATTCTCCGTGTTTTTGGGTCAATGTCGGGGCCATCGTAAAAACGACCGTACATGGACCGCAGGTGGGCAAGTATTGCTTCCGAGTTGGACCTGACCCTGACTTCCTTGCCTAGAAAGCAGTAAACATCGACCGGGAGAAAATCAACCCCTACGGAATCCACAGGTTTCGTCCTTGCGTGATACTAATTCTACAAGTTTTGTTCCGCGGGGCTTTTCGAGCCCACGCGTAATTCTTGTCCTCTTGCACGCCAGCAACCCGGATCGGCCCTGAATGGGTCGCCGGTCATTGCATACGAAAGACATCTCAACCCCCCTCCGCACGACCGGGAAAAGGAGCATTGTTCGCATCCCTGATTCACTCGGCTGTGGTCACGCAAGGCCCGAAGCAATTCGCTCTTCGCATACAATTCCGCCAGCGACTTCTCCATGAGGTTCCCGACGCGAATGGGCATCCTGCGGCATGGATACAGGTCTCCGTTTGGCATCACACTGACCAATGTATCACCCGCGGCACATCGATAGGGGGTCCCCCCTGCAAAAAGGAACTGCAGGGCGCGGCGCATGAAGACCTCCGTCCGGCAAAATCGGCGCATCCCCTCGGCGTGGGCCTTGTGCATGGCCTCGAGGAATTCACGAGTTTCTTCGGGCGAGAGCACTTCCTCTGCAACGGCTACTCCGTTTCCGGACGGAATGATCCGATCCGACCACACTCGCGTCGCGCCTACTTCCCGCCCCAGCCGTGCGACTTCGTCGAACTCGCGAAAATTGGACCTCTGGGCAGTAAAGGAAATCGCCGTCCGTATCCGCTCTCGCGCCAGGTTCTTCAGCGCTGTAACCGTTTGATCCCATGCGCCCGGCCCGCGGATGCTGTCGTTTCTCTCTCTTGTGCCCTCAATGCTTACCTGGACGTATCCTGTACCCAACTCCCTCAGACGATGGGCAGTCGCCAAGTCGATGAAGCTGCCATTGGTGAGTATGCCGAAGCTCAACCATTCCCGGTTTGAATGGAACGCTTCCAGCAGTTGAGGGAAGTCAGTCCGTATAAAAGGCTCCCCGCCCGTCACATTGATATGAGCGCGCGCCTTTGGCGTCTTCGACCGACTATCGCAGAGTTCCGCGAGTTGCCTGAACTGCTTCAGGATCGTGAGTAAGTCACGAAACGGAAGTTCCTCGCCCTCGTAGCTTTCCTGGTAGCAATGGCTGCATCGCCGGTTGCACCGGTCGGTAATATGCCATTGAAGCACGAGGTGATGACGGGGCTCAGGCCGCGTCTCCGTTATGTCGGAAGGGTAGGTACTCATGCCCATCAAGAATTGAGCGAAAACAATATCTCAGTTCTGAAGAATGGAGCCACCGCCGCAACCACAACCACATCCGCCGCCGCCTCCGTCCGTATACGAGTCCACGCTTCCATGCGGCTTGATTGTCTCCTCGAGTTCTTCTTTTGAGTACGTCGCCAACACCATTGGTTTCACATACAGTTTCTTGAAGTCCCGTTCCATACGTTCTCCTTATGTTCCCGCGCCGAGGCGAAAACTACCTCTTGAACGCACCCGTTTGCAAACCTCCTTTAGACCTGTCAGAAATCAAAAGCTGATGATGCAGCAGGATTACCCGGCGCCGCAGCCGCATCCACAGCCGCATCCACAGCCGCCCCCGCCGTCATTCGTATACGAGTCAACGGCTCCATGCGGTCTGATCGCCTCTTCCAGTTCCTCCTTGGAATATGTGGCCAGAACGCGAGGCGCGGCATAAGCCCTTTTCCCGTCTCTAGTGACTTCGTCCATTGTCTCACCCCCTCTCAGTTCTTACTGCCTGTACCGTATCGCCGAGTCTCTCGTTCTGTCTCCTCCAAATTCCTCTGAGAGACTTGATGTCTCCTCTTTTGGCCCGCTCATGCACATCCAACATAAACTCTCTGATTTCAGAGTCATACGATGCCAAGAGCCAGTCGATGTGCGACCCGCAAAATATGTGGTCGTAACGATTCAGGTGTTTCTCAGTGAAACGCGAAACTCTATCCGAGAATGCCGCGTACAGGCTTGCCCCTGTATCATAACGGTACCATTTACCGTTAAAGACAAAAGAATATGGGAGAAAAGGGTGAAAGTCAAAATGGTTGACACGTGCTTTCCGGATCGCCTCCGCCAGTTTTCTCACGTCGGGAATCCACAGAAACGATGTGTGTAGCCGGGGCATCGTGCGCGTCTTCGTGACGCTGTCGTGAAACGGCTGAATCAGTTTCCCCGCGACCAGCCCGTCAAACTCAAAATCCTCACAGTTCTCCCAGAAACATATGTCGGGGTCAAGGAAAACAACAGACCCCCCAGCGCCATTATTGGCAAGGCCCGAGATCGTATCCTGAATGAAGTCATGGTGTTGAGTTCCCTTGCCCGAAAGTTGTTGAAACCGGCAATCATTTCCCCGCGCCAGTGATTCGATTTTCTCTCTGGCCTCCGGAAGACTTGAGTTGTCAACCACTACAACCTCAGCATTCGGGAAGCCAATTCGCAAGCTCTTGAAGATGAGTTCCGTCCCGTAGAACAAGTCCATGTTTCGGCAATATGTCAAGATGAAGACATTCGACATACTTTTCGTCCACACCTAATGCGTTTACGGAGCGGATGTTCTTCACGACCCTTTGCTTATTAACGGCAGGGCCCACATTTTGGTCGTATGACCGAGAAAATGATTTTGCAGCATTCTGAAAACAAAGCAGTCCACCGCCTTGTCAGGAATGCAAATGGCAACATGGCCCCTTCTTCCTAAGTGCAATAGTTGTGCCCAAGGAATTGGTTTTATCATAAGAATCAATTGCGCCAGAAAGCAGTAGAAAGTATTTGCTATCAAGGACTTAGTTTGTTAGGCAGGTAAACGACAATGAGTATCGGGAAAAGCGCAACGGAGGGGGATGCTTTTGTTTCAGGACAATTGGGAGAGGTATGTTCAGAATAATCATCAAACGCAAACAGGCTTGCTGGAGCGAAAAGACCGCCTTCCTGTTTCTGCGGTCGGAAATAGAAGATATGGTTTTGTCATAGCCAATAGCTTCATCCCTCCTTTGCAGACTGTTTCTTTGGCCGGCCCGCCTCATAGCATCTCAGTGGATGAACGAACGCGTTTTTCAGACAAGTATTGCACGACGCGCACTTTGATGTGGACCAGTCGCCTGCCTTCAACTTTCTGATGAGGTCCGGTTCGCAGATGAAAGGTCTCGCTAATGCCACAAAATCCGCTATTTTCTCCCGAACCACATTTTCCATCACACTCGGTGTGCGCATTCCGCCCACCAGAATTATCGGCACGTCGACGCCTTTCTTCAAGGCAACGCTTAAGGTTTGAAAATACGCTTCTCTATTCACATTCCTGGTCGCGAGCGCATCCAACCGGCGAATATAGCCCGCGCTCTCCCGAATCCCACCCGTCACCTCGATGCAATCAATGCCTGCCTCAACGATTATCCCTGCAATCCTCACCGCTTCATCGACGACTAATCCCCCGGGCACAAAATCATCGCAATTCATTTTTATCATCAAAGGGTAATCGTCTCCCGTGAGTTCCCGCGCTCTCTTCACGATTTCGACCACAAAGCGTGAGCGGTTTTCCGTGGCGCCTCCGTATTGGTCCGTGCGGACGTTTGTATAGGGAGAGAGGAAGTTGCTGATTAAGAATCCGTGTCCCCCGTGGAGCTGGACACCGTCAAACCCGGCCTCTCTGGTGCGACGGCAGGCCTGCGCGAATCTCTCCACCATGTCTTGGATTTCTTTTACCGTCATCGGGCGGGGTGCGAACCCGCTGATTCTGTCCGGCACAAGGGAAGGCGCGATTGGATCTGTTCCTCTGAGAACAGGATTGTCTTGACGACCCAGATGAGTGATCTGCATCACGATCCTGGAGCCGTGCTTATGCACCCCCTCTGTTATTCGTCTCCATTCATCAATAAGGCTGTCGTTATCTATTGCCACCGGATGCGGCGCGCCGCTTTTGAATTGCGGGAATTTCTTGTAGCGTTCCACAAAAGCGCCGCCGGTAACAATTAACCCGACTCCTCCGTCCGCCAAATTACCGTATAGAACACCGAGACTCTCGGCCGGCCCCCAATTTGCGGTCCCCATGCCCTCAAAAGTAGCAGAACGAACAAACCTGTTCTGCATCTCGAGATTGTTGATTCTCGCCCGGGTGAACAGTATAGACATCAATGACCCTCCGCACATTCACGGGACAATCCATAGCTACCCACTATTATCTCACAATAGAGGTCCAAATAGTAAACAGAAACAGCCTATGATCTGTCTCCTCGACTTGCATTCTCGATTCCGCAAACTCTTTCTGTTGTGACGCGTTTGCGGACGACTTGTGAATTTTGAAGATCTGACCCTTGGCCCACACTTGACAGCGCCGGTTCCACATGATAAAGTAGTACGTACGTATGTACAATATTATTGGAAAGGTGTTGATAAGATGGGTAGAAAGAGCCTGGCTAATGAGAGACGCGCGGAGATTGCGCACGGCCTTTATCGATGCATTGCCAAGCGCGGATATGCGAACACTTCAGTTCGCGACATAGCCAAGGAGGCAAATATCGGGCTAGGGATGATCACGCACTATTTCAAAAGTAAGGAGGAAATTCTGTATGTGATGACAGAGAACACTTACAAGCGATACTGGAAGATGTTCATGCTCTTTTCTCGGAAACATCAGAAGAAGGCGGTTCGCGAGCGCCTGCGTTTGTCCCTCGAGTTTCTCTTTATGAGAGTCGCCGGCGATAAAGAGAAGAGCAGGGTTTTCCGGGAACTCATGAACATTTCCCAACACGATGAATATCTCCTCGAATTCCTGAGAGAGCACTACAGGAAGTATCGCGCTCTGGTCGCTGAAGCGCTTCTGGAGATGCTGCCTGACCAGGATCGAGAGGACACGCCCATCAGAGATTTGTCGGCCTTCCTCGTGGCTGCGACCGAGGGCGCAGCCCTTCTATGCTGTGTCGAACCCAGACGCATTTCGCTCAAGAGGTTATCGAGCATCGCCACGCGGCTTGTTGATTCAATGCTTGAGAACGAGCATTGTGAAGCTGACCGCTCTGTCATTAAAGGAAAAGGCAATGGCGGAAGCGGTGGTCAGCGTTTTGCGCGAGGCGGGCTCAGATAGCGCCATCGCCAACGGAGGATCGGGGGCGATCATGGAGGTTTCCAGATGAAATTCGTATTGATTGTGGGCGCATTGCTCAATCTTATCGGTGGTGTCAGCATTGTCGTTTCTATGTTCGTGAAAGTGCCGCGCAACTTTCCCAAAATATCAGAGATAGGTGAAGTCAACCCGGCAGACTATATTTTGTTTCGCCTATTTACAGCGGGAACCGCTGTCTGTTTCGGTCTGATGTACATATACCTGTATTTGAATCCGATATATGTGATCCCGTTTTTGTTCTTCGGAATGGCTATGAAATATTGGGCGTTTGTTGTCAGCCTGGTTGCTTATACTCGTTACGAATTGCCCAAGGACGCGCTGGTACTATTTGGATTCTCAAACCTGGTTGTTGCAATTCTTTTCAGTATGTATCTAATAGTTCGATGATCACGCAGTTATCTTCATTGAACGACCTTATGAGAAGGAGACTGCAAGAATGGATATTTCTGCGATAGGCTTGAACATTTCTGAGGAGCATCGGGCGGCGGCGGAAACGGCTCACAGATTTGCGATGGAAGTCATGAGGCCGGCAGGAGTCGCATTAGACAAGGTATCCGACCCCCGCGACGTAATCGGTCGGGATTCCGCATTGTGGAAGGTGTACAAGAAACACCGAGAACTCGGTTTCCACAAAAGCGCTATCCCTAAATCTATGGGAGGGATGCAGGAGGATATCGACGCGTTAACTGGAATCCTGGTTCAAGAACAGCTTGGATATGGTGACGCCGGATTGGCCTTGAGTTTCGGCGTTTCGATGATGCCATTCATCATAGCTTCGATATTTGCCAAACCGGAGATAGAGCCTGCGGTCCGGGAGTATTGTGAAGATACTGAAGGTAAGATGGTCGGATGCTGGGCGTTTACCGAACCGGACCACGGTTCTGACTGGATCTTGGGAGCTGAACCGGAGTTTGACCGGCAACAATATGCGCCTTCTGTCCGCGCGATCCGGAATGGCGGAGATTTTGTTATTCAAGGACAGAAGTCCTCTTTCATAAGTAATGGAACCATTGCCACACACGGGGCCATCCATGTCGGCCTCGACAGTTCTCGCGGCATGAAGGGCGCCGGCATCGCGTTCATGCCTTTGGATTTGCCGGGTATTTCTCGCGGAAAACCAATGGACAAGTTGGGTCTGCGCTCTTATAGTCAGGGAGAAATCATCTTTGAAGATGTCAGGATTCCCGAATGGATGATGGTTATTCCGGATCCGGAACTTGCGCTAAACATATCGCAAATGCTGTTTGCGGCGGCTAATGGAAGTCTGAGTCTCACTTTTGTGGGCTTGGCTCAGGCCGCATTTGATGAGGCGCTGAAATATGCGAAATCAAGAATACAAGGAGGCCGCCCGCTGATCGAACATCAAAGTGTCAAATTGAAACTCTTTAATATGTTCACTATGGTTGAGTGCGCCCGCACATATTCCCGGCAAGTGGCTCTTCAAAATGCAATGGCGCCTCCGGGATCGGCCAAGCATTCTTTGTCGGCGAAAATCCTTGCCACCGAAACCGCTTATCATGTGGCCAGCGAGGCGATTCAAATTCATGGCGGATATGGTATGAGTCGAGAGTTTCTCATTGAGAAGTTGTTTCGCGACGCTCGAGTGGGAATGCTTGGTGAAGAGAACAATTCCCTCGCTCTCGCAGGCGGGTCGTATTTGTAAATGATCAATTGGAATGCGTAGTTGGGATAGCCTTCCGGCCGGGAAAGTACAGTCTTTTTGAACAACGGTGGATGATCGCCGACATGGAGGTGACGCCGTATCAGATAGGCATGGAGATGGAGAAAATCGGGGACACGATGTCGCATCGTGTCCCCGATTTTCCGAGGTGTCTTGTAGGGGCGCGATTCATCGCGCCCGATATGTGTTGGTTGGTTGCGGCTACGCCGCGCTGCGAATAAAT
>JACRIR010000063.1 GCA_016215705.1 Candidatus Poribacteria bacterium
AACGTAAACGTGGCGAACGTTAAACACACTCCGGAAGAGGAGCATCTCTATCCGGTGACGTGGGACGAGGTCAAAGAGGCGGAGCTCGACGACGCCTTGCGCGCCACGCCGGCCCAGCGCTTGGCGTGGCTGGAAGAAGCGTTGCAGCTTGCTTGGAAAGCGGGCGCGATCAAGCGCGAATAAACGTTTCCCGCGCGTCGAGGTTTGCAACCCGGCCCGGGGGTGGCTTAATCTGGACGCATCGCCCGGCCGCGCGAAGGGCTTAAATTAAGGAAAAACGGGTGCGCCGAAGCCAGAAAAACGATTCAGGGAAAGCCGCAGTAATTCCTGTCGGCGTAATTTTCAAAAAAATACACGCGCCGTTTTGGTGTGTTATTGCAAGACCTGACACGGCTGTTTTCCTCTGATAATGGAAGCCTCGATCCAATCAGCCCAAACCTCAAGGGTATCATCACGTGCTTGGTACGGCGCTTCCTTAACTGAATTTGTCCAATCCCAACCCGATTCGATTGTAGGAAGGCTGGCAACCAACAGCGATTTCGCCGTGCTTCCCACTCAGAGGGATGCGTGGCTGACCCAGATTGGCTTGTTGCAATCAAGCCTCACCGGTTTGACGGGCTGGCTATTTTTTGAGTTCAACATCCCGCGCATGGGTCGCCGAGTTGATGCGGTGTTGGTGGTCGGCCCAATCGTATTCGTCATCGAGTTCAAAGTTGGCGAAAACGTTTTTGAACGTGCAGCAGTAGATCAAGCGTGGGATTACGCGCTGGACCTGAAGAATTTCCATGAGGCCAGCCATAAGGCTTCGATTGTTCCAATACTCATTGTTACCGGAGCCGCAACCTCGGCGCCATTGGAACTGCTCGTCCACGAGGACAAAGTTTATCGCCCGCTTCGACTACATCCCGCCGGCTTTCGTGATGCAGTTGATGTGGCTCTGCAATCCATCACAGGCGAAGCGATAGACGCACAGCAATGGTCAAGTGCTCCATATCACCCCACACCTACTATTGTGGAAGCGGCACGGGCTCTTTATGCGCAACATTCAGTTGAGGCCATCGCCCGATACGATGCCGGTGCCAAGAACTTGCGTGTCACTTCGCGCCGCATTGAGGAGCTGGTAGATGAAGCCAAAGAAAAGAGACAAAAACTGATTTGCTTCGTTACCGGCGTACCAGGGGCGGGTAAGACGCTTGTTGGTTTGAACGTCGCGACCCGGCGCCGGGAAAAGACACAACCAACCCATGCCGTCTTTCTTTCTGGCAATGGTCCACTTGTTGCGGTATTACGGGAAGCGCTCACGCGAGACGAAGTTGCCCGCAGGAAAGAGCAGGGGGATAGCGTACGAAAGGGAAAGGTAGCCGAAAGTGTTAAGGCGTTTATCCAGAACGTCCATCATTTCCGGGATGAGGCTCTGATTCACCCCGGCCCACCTATTGACCATGTTGTCATCTTTGACGAGGCGCAACGTGCATGGAATTTGCGACAAACCGCAAAGTTCATGCATCAGAAAAAGAATCACGTCGGTTTTTCTCAATCAGAGCCGGAGTTTCTGGTGTCCTATATGGATCGCCATAAGGATTGGGCTGTTGTCATTTGTCTTGTGGGCGGTGGCCAGGAAATCAACACAGGCGAGGCTGGAATCGATGCTTGGCTTGAGGCTGTGCAATCGAGATTCCCAGATTGGCATATGTATATTTCATCAAGACTTACCGACAGTGAATATGCAGCAGGAAAGGCACTTGAAGCCGTACGCCAGCGGCAGAAAACTGACTTCGACGATAGCCTGCATCTTGCTGTCTCAATGCGGTCATTTCGGGCTGAAAACGTGTCGGCCTTTGTTAAGGCCCTACTTGATTGCGAAGAGCGCGCTGCTCGTGAAGCTTTCACTCAATTAGCCAAACAGTATCCGATCGCGATTACCCGCGATTTGGGTCGTGCCAAGCAATGGATTCACGTCCATGCCAGAGGAACTGAACGGTATGGGTTGGTTGCCTCATCGAAAGCCCAACGCCTCAAACCGCATGCGATTGATGTCCGCGTGGATGTAAACCCAGTCCATTGGTTTCTCAATGATAAGGAAGATACGCGGTCGAGCTATTATCTCGAAGATGCTGCAACTGAGTTTCAGGTTCAAGGATTGGAACTGGATTGGATGTGTGTGACATGGGATGGCGATCTTCGCTTCAACGGATCAGGGTGGAGCTACCATGATTTCCGAGGCAACAAATGGATCAATATTGCGAATACTGATAACCGGCGTTACTTGCGCAATGCTTATCGAGTGCTTCTTACCCGTGCTCGGCAGGGGATGGTAATTTTTGTTCCAACGGGCGACCCGAGTGATCCAACTCGATCGCCAGAGTTTTACGATTCCACCTTTCGCTATCTTGCTGGGCTTGGCATACCCGAAGTGCACTGAGCATTTCATCTCGAGGCAACGAGGACATGAAAAGGGCTGAAAAGGGGTTAGTACCCTTAAGCCACTCTGATTGGATATCACCATGACCTCACTCACCCTTCGCGGCAGTTGCCTCTGCGGTTCCGTGCAGTACGAAATCAGCGGCGAGCCGGCGAAGTTTTATCACTGCCACTGCCAGCGTTGCCGCAAGGCCACGGGTACCGGGCATGCCTCGAATCTGCTCGTCAAGCCCGGTGCGATTAAGTGGCTCAAGGGCGAGGAACTGATAAAGGCTTATAAAGTCCCCGAGGCGAAGCGCTTCACCAGCCGCTTCTGCTCGAAGTGCGGCAGCCAGGTGCCGCGCTACGTGAAAGAAACGGACTTCATCGTCATCCCGGCCGGGTCGCTCGACAGCGCGCCGACGATCCAGCCGCAGGCGCGCATCTTCTGGGATTCGCGCGCGGATTGGTCGTGCAGCGGCGACGACCTGCCGACCTATTCCGAATACCCGACTTAAAGAGAAGCCGGGACGGAAAATGCGGCCGGGTCGTGGGCTAACGGCGAATTCCTTGAATCCTTTGCTTTCCGG
>JACRIR010000064.1 GCA_016215705.1 Candidatus Poribacteria bacterium
GCCTTTGAACTTTCGCCTTTCGCCTTCCTTCTTGCAGGCGTGGTGGGGGACCGGAGGCAGCCGCTTGTCTTCACAGTTCAAAACATGCGCGCGGGAAGGAGCGCATGGCCAAACAATCAACTCCACGCCCGGGCGTGGAGCACCAGGCTTCTTAGTCGCACAACTTATGATTCCTGTGACGTATTTTGCAGGCTTATTCCGTAGGGGCGACCCGCCGGGTCGCCCGCAAGAGACGTATTCTTTAGGCGTACCCTGTAGCGGCGACTCGATGATGCGCCCGCAAGAAATGCACTGTATATGCGAATTTATTCGCACGCTTTCAGCCGATGCCAGCAATGGAAACCGAAGGCGAAGCCCGAAAGGAAAAAGACCAAAGGAAACTTTGCGAAGCACGCGGCGCATGTAGCTCACAGTTGGTTGGTCCACTATTCACAGTTCCAAAGACCAGCCAATTGGCAACCGTAAACCGTAAACCGCAAACCGTAGATCGTAGGCCGTAGATCGTAGATCGTGAACCATGAACCACGAACCGTAAACCATGAACCGTAAACCATGAACCATAAACCATGAACCATAAACCATAAACCATAAACCATCTAACACGTACTACGCTCTTTTGGAGTCTCTCCATGAATTCGCGCAATTGGTGGTCCATGTTATCATACTATTAGTATATTATATTTCAGTGTCTGTGATGTTGTTATTATCATATAAAATACTGTAGATGAGCATGTTATGCATAGAATGAAGCTTTTCATGATCTCCCTCTTGACGAATATGAATTAGTGATGTATAATATTAGTATAATAGCGCCGGGTAAGGAGGGAAAACAGAATGAGTGTTCGGCTTCGCGGGGAACAGGGAAGAAGAGAAAGATGGCAACAGATAGTTGACGCCGCGCGAAAAGTGTTTCTTGAAAAAGGATATGAGCGGACGACTATCGAGGACGTAGAACAGGCCAGTGGTGTCACCCGCGGCACAATCTACTACCATTTCAAGGGAAAAGAAGAGATATATATATCGGTTCTCTCC
Organism: Candidatus Poribacteria bacterium; assembly: GCA_016215705.1. Classification (GTDB taxonomy): domain Bacteria; phylum Abyssobacteria; class SURF-5; order SURF-5; family SURF-5; genus JACRIR01. Next base: position 1,033 of record JACRIR010000064.1, read on the forward strand.
TGTGGGCTCAGGCTGCTGAGGGATGAACTCAGGTGGACGTTGCGCGACAGGAGCGCAAGCCCCGAAGAGCTTGTCGGTCGCTTCTTTGACAAATACTGCGAGTTTGCCAGAACCCACAAGGAGTACATGGACATCCTCGACCATTTTCATTCCGGATGGGAAACAGAACACGAACTGCCGAAAGACCTGGTCGAAGAGGTCAATCGGTTGTTCTTCGAATGCATCAACGAGGCCGTCTCTGTCGTCGAACTGGGCATAAAGCAGGGTGTGTTTGCGGTCAAAGACCCGTTCCTCGAAACGTTAATGATGTGGAGCATGGCGTCCAGCGCTCTCAGAAAGACCACCGCAAACCCGAGAACCGCGTTCCTCGGCGTAAGCTGGGAAACCATGAAGAACGCGCTGAAAGAAAAGATTCTCGCTACGCTTCGACGCTGAGAGAGGCGAAAGGCAAAAGGGCAGATGCATACAGATGAGAAGAAAAAGATTTTCACGGGGAGCACGGGGAGTCACGGGGAAGAGAAAAGGCGGCCGCTATTCTCTGCCCCCCTCGGCGTCCTCTGCGGTTCAAAATCTTTTTGTTAGACAGCAGTGATCCAAAATCCAAAGTCGGTAAGCGGAGGCAGATAACCATGACACAACTAGCCGAAATGACGACGCCGGTTCTATCGCCGCAAGAAGCAAGGATACAGCAGGGCCTGGGGATCGGGCTCATAAGCAAAGATGCGCAGAAAAAGCGAGTCAGGATTCATAAGATGCTCGAGGGTTTCAGGGATTTGCCGATACGGCTGAATGTGGAGCGGGCCCGTTTGCTGACGGAATCGTTCAAACAGACCGACGGACAGCCAACGGTGTTGAAATGGGGAAAAGCTCTGGCGCATATCCTGGCCAACGTTCCCATACATATCGGCGCGAACGAATTAGTTGTCGGAAGCGCCGGACCTCCCGGACGCTTTGCCATTTTGGTTCCTGAACTGGGCGAGCGCGTCTTCGAGCAGGAGGTTCGCCCAAGCGAACCGGGTGACCGGCTTGTCTTGACAAAGGAGGATGCCAGGGTCATCAATGAAGAACTCAAACCCTTCTGGGAAAACAGACAATTCCACAATGCCTACCTTAAGGCCTTGCCCGAGGACACACGCCGCATCGTCGAGTTATTCTGCATCATTACTCCGACCGGAACCGCCCGTTCAAGCTTGGCATGGAATCACGACTACGAAAAAGTCTTGAGACGCGGCATCAAAGGGATAAGAAAGGAAGCTCAGGAAAGATTGGCCTCTCTTGATCCGCTCGACCCGAAGAACAAGATAGAGAAAGAGCCTTTCCTGAACGCGGTCATGATCACATGTGACGCGATAGTTGCGTTCGCTCACAGATATGCGAAGCTGGCAAGGAATCTGGCGGACGAAGAAACGGACAAGGAGAGGAAGAAAGAGCTTCTGGAAATCGCCGAGGTCTGCGAGTGGGTTCCGGAGAATCCGGCAAGGACATTCCGCGAAGCCGTGCAATCCCAATGGTTCATTCAGACTGTGTCCCGTCTCGAACAGCGTATTGGCGGAACCGTAGGCAACGGCAGGATCGATCAGTATCTTTATCCATACTATGAAAAGGATGTCGAGGAAGGCCGCCTCACAAAAGACGAAGCGCTTGAACTCCTCGAGTGCCTGTGGATAAGCATGGCCAGGCACGTGGAACTATACGCCTCGCCAGGCAGCCTGTCCTACACCGACGGTTACGCCCACTGGGAGGCGACGACCATCGGTGGCCTGACCCGCGACGGGAAAGACGCCACCAATGACTTGTCGTACCTGATGCTGCAATCAAAGAGGGAATTCCCGTTGAGCTATCCCGACCTCGCAGCAAGAATCCACGCCCAAACACCTGAACCGTTTCTTCACGCAATCTGTGAAACTATAAAAGAAGGGACCGGTTTCCCGAAGCTATTCTTTGACGAAGAAATCATTCCTCTGTTTCTCGTTAAAGGGGCAAACATCGAGGAAGCGAACGACTACTGCATTACGGGATGCACGGAGCCAAAACTGCCGAATCGCGATGCCGTCAGCACAGGCTGCGCATGGACCAATTTAGGGGCGATGCTGGAGATGACCCTGAATGACGGCCGGATGAAACTATTCGGCGACGAGAGATATGGCGTCAGCACGGGCGACCCGAGAAGATTCACTTCTTACGACGACCTGTGGCAGGCGTTCTGTTGCCAGGGCGAAAACATCATGAAGCATACGTTTGCGCAGCAGTACGTCGCTGACACGCTCAAGTCGCAGTATATCGCGGCGCCAATGTGCTCGTCGCTGCATGACCTGTGCATGAAAGAATGTAAGGATATCCATTCAGGTCCGATAAAAGACGCTTTGTATCTGGGGTATATAGACACAACCGGTTTCGGCACCGTCATCGACTCCCTTGCCGCAATCAAGAAACTCGTGTTCGACGACAAGAAACTGACTATGAATGAGCTTTTGGAAGCGCTCGATACCAACTTCGAAGGCAAAGAGGCGATACGACAGATGTGCCTCAATGCTCCCAAGTACGGGAACAACGACTCCTATGCCGATTCGATCGGCCATGATATCGAGGAGTTCTTCGTCGGGCTGGCCCGGAGATATAAGACGGCGTTCGGAGGAGAATTGGATATCCGTTACGCGAACATCACGGCTCATGTTCCTTTCGGCGCAGTATTGGGGGCCACACCCGACGGCAGAAAAGCGGGTGAGCCGCTGTCTGAAGGCGTGAGCCCATCGCAAGGCGCCGACAAAAAGGGGCCTACTGCGAGCCTTCTTTCCATTGCAAGAAGCAAGTGCGGAAGCTACAAAGAGCGTGCGGCGCGACTGGTGAACTTGAAGCTGACTCCCTCGACAGTTGCTGGCCCCGAAGGAACGAGAAAACTGATGACACTCATCCGGACTGCCTGCGACCTGAAGCTGTGGCACCTGCAATTCAATATCGTCAACAGGGACACCTTGATTGCCGCGCAGAACAATCCCGAAAAGTACCGGGACCTGCTCGTGCGCGTCGCCGGCTACAGTGCTTACTTCGTTGACCTCTCACCGCAACTGCAGGACGAAATCATAAAGCGGAGTGAACACACATTCTAACGAAAAGGGAAAGGAATTACTGTCATGGGAGAACTCCAAGATCAAGTTGCCGCTATCACAGGCGCGGCGTCGGGTATTGATCTCGAAATTGCGCGCCTTTTCTATCAAGAGGGCGCGCAAGTGCTTCTGGTTGACCGCAACGCCGAGGCGCTGAAGAAGGCCGAATCGGAGTTTCATGACTCCGGGGGCCGCGTGTGTTCTTGTGTTTCGGATGTGACAAAGAGCAACATGGTGGACTCATTCATGGAAGAAGCGGTCCGCAGGTTCGGCAAACTGGATATTCTTGTAAACGGCGCGGGCCTTCAGCATCGCAGCCCGATCGTGAACTTCACCGATCAAGACTGGCACAAGATATTGGACGTGCTGCTCCACAGCGTTTTCTATGGGATCAGGGCCGCCGCGCGCCAAATGATCAAACAGCAAACCGGCGGAAAGATAATTACTCTCTCCTCGGCGGCATCGGTCGTTCCGTGCGGGACAACCGCACCATACTGCACAGCCAAAGCGGCTGTGAACATGCTCACAAAGGTGGCCGCCGTTGAGCTTGGGAAGCACAAAATTCGTGTCAACGCGATTGCTCCGGGCGAAATCGAAACCCCTTTCATCCAACACTGGCTGGCCAGGCCGATGTGGAAGGAACTGGTGGTCCGCGAGACCCCGCTCAGACGAATGGGAAAAACAACCGATGTAGCCGAAGCGGCTCTGTTTTTGGCAAGCGATCGCTCGGACTGGGTGAGCGGCCATGTGTTATTCGTTGATGGCGGCCAGGGGCTCCGGGGCGTAGACTACGAGGAGTTCGGGATATAATCCCGTTTCTCAGGAGCAATGTAATGATCCAACGCAAATATAATCCCTCCCTCTGTCTCGGTGTGGCGATCGGCGCAATCGCTCTCGCATTCGTGCTCGGCATGCTTCGAATAAGAACAGGCATATTCGACGCTGTTGACACACGGACTTCCGAGATCGCGAATTCGGTCCGCTCGGCTTACCTTACACCTGCCATGCGCGGCCTGACGTGGCTCGGCTACGAGACGGGTCTCATGGTAGTCATCTGTGTCATCTACTGGCTCGGCTATACCACCGAGGCGCTTGTCTTCATGCTCATGGTTGTGTTCGGACTGGCGCTCAACTCAATTATGAAGGATGTGTTTGCCCTTTCGAGACCGCCGGACAGTCTGATCACCAAACTCGATGATCCGGGCGGATATGGCTATCCCAGCGGCCATGGCCAGTGGGGAATCCTGTACGCATGGTTGATCTATTCGTTCCTGGACAGTTCCCTTAACTCCAGTTTGGCTGTTTGCCGCTTTGGCAATTTGCCGGTTCAAAATCCCAAACTCTCAAACCTCCAAACTTCCAAACGTCTTTTCCCCGCTTTCGCCTTTTCCCCATATCCCCCTTTTCTTGTATTGGTCTGCTTGCTTCCCATCCCATTGCTGATCGCAAGCCGCTTGTATCTCGGCGTGCACTATCTTACGGACACAATCGGCGGGCTCATCTGTGGGGTCGCGCTCGTAGCTGGAGCAACCGGCATTTATTGGTATCTGCGCGACTCCAACGGATTGCGCGAGTCGTTGCGGCGCTCGTTTGCGGTCAAGGTCTTGCTTTCGCTCGCGCTCTCCGGCGCTTATTTCGGGCTCTCATGCTTAACGCCGGAAGCTTTCAAGTATTCAGGCCTGGCCGGTTTCCTTTTCGGTTTTCTTCTAGTCTACCTAATGCTCGGTCTCCGCTGGCGGCCGCGGAACCTGTTGCTTATGGTTGTTGTGATTGCGGTCGGACTTGCTGTTATGATCGGTTTGAGGCTCGGCCTGGCCGCAATCCTGCCGCAAAACGATTTGGGCAAATACTGCCGATATTTTGTCACAGGCGTCTATCTGGCGGCTTCACCGCTTTTATTCGTGAAAATGGGACTTCTCGAGAGCGCCTGATCACACTTTTGGCGTGATTAATTATGAAAGAAATGCGAGGTGTGTGCAGATTATTATTCACGCGAAAGCAGAGATTTTGTAAAATAACATGGCGCTTCAAGAAGTCTGCGAAAGCGGGAATCCATTCTCCTTTTCGCGGTTCAACTATGAACCATAAACTATAAACCACGAACCGAGTTTCTGAGGAGAACCGCATGAATGATCACGACCGCGACAAGATATTCTATGGCTGGTGGATTGTGGCCGCCGTCTTTGTGATCGTCTTCTTTGGCCACGGAATAGCTTTCTATTCCTTCAGCGTATTCATAAAGCCGCTCGAAGCGCATTTCGGCTGGAGCCGGACCACGATTTCCATCGGGGTAGTTCTGTGGGCGCTGTTGTACGGTTTGTCAGGACCTGTTGTCGGAGTCTGCATGGACAAATTAGGTGTGCGGGTTGTCATCGCCTTCTCTGCGCTGGTTGTCGGATCGTGCTACGTCCTGCTTGGTTCCCTCAATGGCCTCGTTATGCTCTATATCCTGATGTTCTTCTCCGGAATCGGGTCTGCGGGCGTGACAACCGTTCCGAGTCAAACCATCATATCCAACTGGTTTGAAAAATATCGCGGCAGAGCCATGGGAATTATGATGGCGGGAGTCGGTCTCGGAGGACTGACAATGCCTCCGGTTTCCAACGCCATAATCACGGAGTTCGGCTGGAGAACATCATTTCGGGTGGGAGGTCTCCTGTTGCTTTTCATGATAGTTCCGCTTGCCGCTTTAGTAGTACGCGCCAGACCTTCGGACATGGGATTGCAGCCCGACGGCATCCGGAATGACACCGGCGAAGAGGCGCTGAGCGTCCAGGAGAAAAGGGAGTCGGTGGGTCTATCTGTGAAACGCTCGTTGGGCACTTCTTCTTTTTGGATGCTTTTCATCGCGTACATGCTGCAAATCTTCGGCGTCTCAGGACTCACGGTTCATTTCGTTGCCTGCGTTGACGACGCCGGCGTGTCGTCTCAGGCAGCCTCAATCTTCTGGGGATTGGCTATAGGATTCAGCGTGGTTGGCCGCGTGGTGTTCGGGTTACTGGCCGACCGCTGGAACCCGAGAAACCTCATGGCTCTCACCAACATGTTTCATGGGGTGGCCGCCGCAATCTTGCTCGTCTTCTTTTTGCGGATGGGCATTCACTCCGCCGCCAGTCTTTTGCCGTTTCCATTGATATACGGATTGTCAATGGGGGGAACATCTGTTTTGCTGCCAGTTCTCGCAAGCCGCTGCTTCGGCCTGCGGAATTTCAGTAAACTGCTCGGGCTTTTGATGAGCGGATTCGCCCTGGGCGTGGTTGGTGGGCCGCTCACGGCCGGCAGGATTTTTGATACCACGGGAAATTATAGACTCGCGTTCCTCATATTCGCAATTGTTTTTGTCGCATCCGGGCTCGCGGTCCTGTTTGTTCAGCCGGACAGATACATGGCAGAGTTCTCCATCTCAACCCCAGAAAGGAAAGAGGTATGTGTCAGCGATTAAAGGATAAGGTGGCGATTGTCGTGGGCGCGGGTTCGACGCCCGGTGAAACTATGGGCATCGGCAGAGCGACGGCAATACTGTTCGCGCGCGAGGGCGCCAAGGTGATGTTGGTTGATCGTCGTTTGCGTTCGGCGGAAGACACGAAGAGAATGATCAATGAAGAAGGCGGCGAGTCCTTTGCGTTCGAGGCTGATATAACTGATTCGGCAGATTGCAGGCGCATGGCGGACGCATGTTTCAAGACTTATGGTAGAATCAATATCCTGGATAACAACGTCGGAATAGGCGAAGGCGGCGGACCCGTTGAACTGAGCGAAGAAGATTGGGATAAAGTAGTGAACACGAACCTTAAGGGGGTCACCGGTGTTACCTTGACTGTTAACGGCGGCCAAAGCCTGAAGAGCTGATATATTGACAAAAACCATGTTTCTTGGGAGGCTAGGTTGTGGACCGACGAAAATTGACACGTCGCATCTTTATTGGGCTTGGCGCCGTCGTAGTTGCATGTATCTTCACTGTCTTTGGGGTTGCGTTCCGATTTTTGCGACGCGAATGCAAAAGAAACCATTCGGTCAAGGACAACCCCGTTCCGGATGACCAATTCAGAAGAGTGATCCGGACCCGTTTCGATCCGCCGGACATGTACAATCTGGAGGCGGTGACGGTTGACTCAACCGACGTTGTCCTGAGGTGGGCGTCCGCGAAGGAAGCCAAATTCGAAATCGCCAACGCCGAAGGCAATCCCGATCCGTACTGGGTGGAACGTTCGCTCTCCCGATATCACGCCGCCCAACTGACCGGCCTGAAACCGGATACGGAATACTCGCTGCGAGTATCTGAGATCGGAGGACAGGCGAACGAGCGAGTCACTTTCCGGACGCTGCCGGACGCGGATGAAATCCTGTTTACGTTCGCAACATTCGCTGACAACCACTTCAAACCAGACGGCATGTCGTGGCCCGATGGCCGCCTATATCGCAAATGCTCGGACGTGCATCAATGTCTCGTGCGCGACTTGAACAACGTCGGGGCCGACTTTCTCATCAACAAAGGCGACCTTACCGAGATTTTCTTTTCGGGGCCGTACAGGTTGCGCGCATATCGTGATGCAGTCCGCGAGCTCAAGACCCCCACATACTGCATTCCGGGAAACCATGACCATCTCCGCAACAAGGATTTCAAAGCCGATTGGCTCGATTTCGCGGGAACCAACCGAGTGCACCGTTCGTTTGATCACAAGGGATTCCACTTTGTTCTTCTTGACACGTGCTGGACAGGCGAACAGGAGCGCGGCTATCTCGGCCCCGAACAGATTTCGTGGATGTCCGATGATCTTGAGAAGAATGCCTCGAAACCGGCATTCATATTCACACATCATCCGGTCAACGGCGATACTGCCGAGAACCGTGTGATACACGATTATGCCGAATTCCAAAAGGCGATTGCGCAATTCCGGGACGTGGTTGCGGTCTTCTCCGCGCATACCCACCGGAATTATGCGACCTCTTCAGTGGTGACGCCGGCCGTGCCCTACATTGAGACTGCTTCCGTTATCCAATATCCGATGGGCTACAACGTCTACAGCGTTTCGCGGCGAGGCATCAAACAGATTTTCAAGGAGTTGAGCGATGTTTCATTCAACGAAGAGAGTTGGCTGTGTTCTCCGCTCCGGTGTCTGACGAATCCCGGCGATGGAATAGGGAAGATCGCTGACCGCAACTTGTTTATCGAGTTCAAGCATAACCTTCGCACGGCGTAGCGAAGCCGCAACCAAAGGGGACGAGGGAATCCGCAGATTTCGCGGATTCGCACAGATTCAGGAAAGAATGAAGAAAGAAAAGAGTTCGATCACGAATGAAACGAATTATGCGAATTACACGAATAAAGAAGTCCATTGATCTAGGATGATTTACGCAGATTTCCGGGAAAAGAAGAAAACAAAATCATGACAAGAATTCACTGCTGTCCAAAACAAAGAGGCCTGAACCGCAGAGGACGCGGAGGGGCGCAGAGGAAAACGGCAAAAGCCAATATCCTCAGCGAACTCTGCGTACTCTGCGGTTGATGATTTGTGCAAGTTGTTTCGCCTCTGCTGTTCATGACAAAGGGGTTTCCTGGTTTGTGCATGTCAGTGTTA
>JACRIR010000061.1 GCA_016215705.1 Candidatus Poribacteria bacterium
CGCAAGAAGAAGATTTCGATAACTCCCGTTCACCTTGACCTTACCAACCACCCCGCAATAGAAGACCTCAAGCGCTGGGAAATAACGGTTTAAGATATTCTCTTTGTCATCTGAGGCAGGCGAAAACCAATTCGGGGACACGATGTCCCATGGTGTCCCCGAATTAGCAAACCTGCTCGGTCGCGCTAACTTAGCTTCAGAGCGTCTTGCATGGTATAGAGTCCGGCGGGTTGGCGCACGATGAACTGAGCGGCCAGAAGGGCGCCCCGCGCGAAATTGTCGCGACTGTGCGCGCGGTGAGTGATTTCGATTCGCTCGCCCTGTCCGGCGAAGAGAATCGTGTGGTCGCCCACGATGTAGCCGCCTCGAACCGCATGTATGCCTATCTCGCTCTTGGGCCTTGGTCCGACGATTCCCTGCCTTCCATACACTGCGCTCGCGCTGAAAACGCGGTTGGTGGCGTCGGCTATAGCCTCGCCAAGCATGATCGCCGTTCCGCTTGGAGCGTCTCGCTTCGCACTGTGGTGCGCCTCCACGATTTCTATGTCAAAAGCGTGTCCCAGGAGTTTGGCCACTTGTTTCGACAAGGCGAGCAGCACATTGACGCCGATGCTCATGTTGGCCGACATGAGGCACGGCAAATGCTGGCTCAACCGCCTGATCTCGTCCAGGTGGGCCGGCGTGAAGCCGGTCGTCCCGATGACAACCGGTTTGCGCTCGGAGTGAGCCTCCCGAATGCAGTCCAGCGTTGCCTCGGGAGTGGCGAACGCGATTATACACTCGATGTCGTTTATCACCTTTTGCAAACTCCCCACGAGCGAAACATCGAGGCTCCGCAAGCCGAAGAGAGCGCTTAGGGACTGCCCAAGGGCGGGATGACCCGGATATTCTATGGCCGCGGTTACGGCGAAATCCTTGTCTCCGCCTGCAAGCTCGATTATGCGGCGACCCATCTTGCCGGTCGCCCCGAATACCCCGATTCTGAGCGCCACGTCTCAACCTCCGCGTTGGAATCCGTCCCGTAACTCTGCTTCTTATGTGTCAATCCGGCCTATTATTTGTCATTCCCGCGAGTGCGACAAGCCATCCTCCCGTTTGTACTCCTGCGAAAGCGGGAATCCATTCTTACAACACATTCAGCGCTCTGCCTTAAAGGCGCAACGTGCCGCGACCCTGCTCTCACAGCCTCTCAGACACATTCCGTCAGACGGTTTCCAGCAGCCCCAGTTTCTCGAGCACCGCCCTCAGCCGGGGTTCATGCTCGGGAGAGAGAGGAACCAGCGGCAGTCGCAGCTCGTTTTCGATCAGCCCCATCATGCTGAGCGCGCGTTTGATGGGTATCGGATTAGTCTCGCAGAAAAGCGCCTTGAACAACGGCAACAATTGGAAATGAATGCTCTGCGCCTCTTCCATGTTGCATCTGTTGAACGAATCTATCAGCGCAGAGACCTCCGTCGGAGCCGCGTTGGCCGCGACGCTGACCACTCCTTTCGCGCCGACCGCAAGCATGGGCAGAGTAAGCGAATCGTCGCCGGAAAGGACGGTGATATCGCACATGCTCAGAATAGCGCTCACCTGGTCGATGCTTCCGCTCGCTTCCTTTATGGCTACGATGTTGTCTATCTTCGACAACTCGACCACGGTCTCCGGCAGCATGTTGACGCCGGTCCGGCTCGGAACGTTATAGAGCATGATGGGCAAATCGACGGCGGCGGCTATTTTCTCGTAGTGGACCTTGAGCCCGCGCTGCGTCGGCTTGTTGTAGTAAGGCGTTATCATGAGGGCGCCGTCCGCGCCGACGTTCTTGGCGCGCCGCGTCAAATGGAGCGCCTCCTCCGTGCTGTTCGAGCCCGTTCCCGCGACCACCTTCGCGCGTCCGTTCACCGTCTCGACGACCATTTGTATGATGCGCACTTGCTCGTCGTGCGTAAGCGTGGCCGCTTCGCCGGTGCATCCGCACGGACAAATGACGTCGGTCCCTCTCGTGAGCTGAAACTCCACGAGCTCGGGAATCCTCGGCTCGTCCACTTTTCCGTTCTTCATGGGTGTTACGAGAGCCACCATTGAACCTGTAAACATAAGTTACTCCTTAATTGAGCGCTTACAGTTTCCTCAGTTTGAGTTTCTTCTGAGCAGCCGACCCCGTTTACGGCGGGGTCATGTGACAAGAGAAACTTCCCATCTCTCCTTGCGATCGAAGCGAAACAGTCTCTCTGTCTCTTTGGTTCTCTTCCCTTTCGCCTTTCTCCTCTTCAGAAAGGCTCGGCCTGTTCTACCCGATTCTCAAAACGGACCCGCTCGCCGAAGAAGTTGAGATCAACAGTTCCGGTCGGCCCGTTGCGCTGTTTGGCGACAATCACCTCGGCTTTGTTCAATAGATTTTCCGAAATCTCTTTGTTCGGGTTCTGCTGACGCCAATAATACTCCTCGCGAAAGAGCATGAGCACAACGTCGGCGTCCTGCTCGATTGCGCCCGATTCGCGCAAATCGGCCAACTGGGGACGGTTCTCCTCACGCCGTTCCACCGCTCGGCTGAGCTGTGAGAGGGCGATAACGGGCACCTCCAGTTCGCGCGCCAGCGCTTTCATGTGCCGTGATATCGAGGCTATCTCCTGCTGCCGGCTCTCGACCCGGCTGCCCCGCTCCTCCATGAGCTGCAAGTAATCGATGACGATGAGGTCGAGGCCTCTTCTCGCCTTGAGCATCCGCGCCTTCGCGCGTATCTCCATGGCCGAGATCGTGGACGAATCATCGATGTAAATCTTCGATTGCGCAAGGCGGCCGGCCGCGTCGGTAAGGTCAGGATACAGTTTGGCGTCGAAATAGCCGGTCTGCAAGCTCCTGAGCGTGAGATCATTCGAGCGCGCCTCCGAACACAGCATCCTCAGAACCAGTTGGTGCTTGTTCATTTCGAGGCTGAAGAAGGCGACGGTCTTTTTCTCTTGCACGGCAACGTGTCCCGCAATGTTGAGCGCAAAACTCGTCTTCCCCATCGAGGGCCTTCCTGCTATGATGATGAGGTCCGACTTCTGAAGACCGGACAGTATCAAATCCAATTTCGTAAAACCCGTCGAGAGGCCGGTCACTTGCCTGCGGTTGTTGAAAAGGTCGTCAACCCATTTGAAGACGGGATGTATCAGACCCTCAATAGCGGCAATAGAGTTGCTGACCCGCCTTTCAACAATGTCAAAAATGCGCTTCTCCGCGTTGTCGAGCACCTCCTCGACCTCGGGGCCTTCGCCGTAAGCGTCCGTCATGATCTCGGTCGCCACGGTCAGAAGCTCCCTGAGCCACGATTTCTCGAGCACGATCCGGCAGTAGTAATCGACGTGGGCGACCGTGGGGACCAGGTCGAGAAGTTGCGCAAGATATGTTGCTCCCCCGACCGACTCGAGCTCGCCGGCCTTGCGAAGCTCGTTCGACACACTGATAAGATCGACGGGCGAACTCTGGTTGTACAGGTCGATTATCGCCCGGAATACCCGGCGGTGGGCCTCGTCATAGAAATGGTTCTCCCGCAACTTCTCCACGGCCTGTCCGATGGCTCGTTCATCGAACAACATCGCGCCCAGGACACTTTGCTCGGCTTCGCGGTTATGCGGAGGGACTTTCGTCGGGAGCGATGTTTCTTTTCTGGCCATTTCAAGCGTCTTGGATTTGTCCGGGTAATTAGATATTCTCTGCACGGGAACGGCGCATCGTGCCCCTGCAGCAGTTGTTGGACGGCCTCACCCCGGGAAATGCGAGCGTTGACTCATCGTCGAATCCGCAAGCTTGATTCTATTCGCAGAGAAACTCCGATATGCCTTGACCCGGCGTCTGCGAATAAATTCGCGCCTGCAGAATTGCGGGGCAGACTCGTCAGTCCGCTTTTACAACCCAAACTTTCAGTTTCGCTTCGACCTCAGGGATGACTCGAACAGGGACGGTAAACACGCCGAGAGACTTGATCGGCTCCTCCAGTTGGATATTCTTCTTGTCGATCTCGAGACCCTCTTTCTTGAGGGACTCGACGATGTCCATTGCGGTGACCGAACCAAATATCTTGTCTTCCTCGCCCACCTGCACTGCTATCGTGCATGAGGCAGCGGCAATCTTATCGGCCAAACTCTTCGCTTCCTTGGTCGATTTCTCCTTCTTTTCGCGGAGGACCTTCCTCTCGTGCTCAAGTTGTCGCATATGGCCCGCGTCGGCGCTTACGGCGAGATTGCGCGGAATCAAATAGTTGCGGCCATACCCCTCCTTTACCTCTACGACTTCACCCGCATTGCCAAGTCTCTTGATGTCTTCTCGAAGTATAACCTTCATCGGTCTCCCTTCCGGCGGCCATCAGGAATAAAACAAAAACGGCCGCGTCAGTTTCTTCTGAACAAGATTGTCGGCGGCCGGCTTGAATTATCGGAAAGCGCAAAAGCAAGCGGCCCCGGCCTTCGTTCACCGCCTCGCCGACGGTGCGATCATGCCGCTCCCGCTGCGCGCGCCATGATGTGCGAGGGTAACTAATCGGCGGTGAAAGGCACGAGCGCGATCATGCGCGCGCGTTTGACGGCAGCGCAGATGGCGCGTTGGTGTCTTGCGCAGTTGCCTGAAATCCTGCGCGGGATAATCTTTCCGCGCTCGGTCATGTAGTGCCTCAGCCTCTGCACATCTTTGTAGTCGATGTCGGCAGCAGGCACTTTGTCGGCGCAGAAACGGCATATCTTTCTGCGTCCAAACGATTTCTTCGGTTTTGGCATATATTCCTTTCCTTAATGTGCGGTTCTTTTCGTCAAAACGGTATATCGTCAAACTCTCCGGTCCAGGACTTTCGACCCGGCTCAGAACGGGATATCCTCGGACTCTTCCGGTCCGGGCGGCGTTTCCGGCGGTGGAGCGGTTGCCGCCCCTTGCGGAGCGCCTTCTTTTCGGTCGCCGGCCCAGTCCATGAACTGGACACGGCTTGCCGTAACCTCGATGACGGTCCTTTTCTGACCGCCTTCGGCTTCCCACTGCCGGCTCTGTAAGCGGCCTTCGATGAAGACAGGCCTCCCCTTCCTGAGATATTCGACGCACTTCTCGGCCTGCTTCTGCCACACATTCACATTTATGTAGCAAACGTCTTCGCGTTTCTCGCCGTCTTTACCCATGTAGGTCGAATTGACCGCCATGCGCAGCGTCGTCACAGCAATGCCCGTCGGAGTATAGCGAAGCTCGGGGTCCTGAGTGAGCCTCCCGGCGAGGAAGACCTTGTTGACCTCTATCATGCTGAGCTGAGACATCCTGCGGATTCCCTTCAGCCTGTGGCTGTTCAGCCTGCGGACGCAAGCCTGCCGGTGTCAGCCTGTGTTGTCAGCTTGTGGCCGCCTTCTTCTTTTCCAACCTTATGGTTTGATGACGGATCACTTCTTCGGTGACGGCAAAATGTCTCGCCAGCTTGTCCACGACGTCGCCCGGCGCCTCAAAGTCCATTTTCATGCAAATCCCGTCGGTGAACCGCTGGATTTCATACGCGAGCTTCTTGCGTCCCCAGTTCTCAAGCCCGAGAACGATGCCGCCGTTGCGCGTCACTTGCTCCTGAGCCTTTTCGGACATTTTCGCGATCGCCTCTTCCGATGCATCGGGCCGAATCACGAATATTACCTCATACTTGTTCAATGTATCACCTCCGCGCGCGGGCCTATCCCGCGCTCCAAATCGGGCTGTATTGTATCACAGACCATTCAAACTGGCAAGTGAAAACAGAATAGGAAAATAGAATAGAGACAGCCTCTTTCTCTCGTCAAGGAAAGAGGCTGTCCCTCAACTTGATCGGCGACTATGCAGCGTCGCCGCAAGGTATTTACTTGCCTTCAGCCGCCTTACGATTTACAGCACCGCAAACAGAGGCGCCAAAACCAGCGATATGACCGCCATCAACTTTATAAGAATGTTAATGGACGGGCCGACGGTGTCCTTCAACGGATCGCCTACCGTGTCGCCAACGACGGCCGCCTTATGCGCATCGGAGCCTTTTCCGCCGAAATGACCGGCCTCGATGTATTTCTTGCCGTTGTCCATCGCGCCGCCGCTGTTGGCCATCTGGATGCCGAGCATCAGGCCGATGGCAACCGCCCCGACGAGCATGCCCGCAAGCCCCTTCGGGCCGAGGATAAACCCTGCAACCACCGGCGACAATATCGCGAGGAACCCCGGAACAAGCATGCCTTTGATGGCGCTGCGCGTGCTGATATCAACACACGTGGTCGGATCGGGGTCGGCTTTTCCTTCCATCAGACCCTTTATTTCGCGGAACTGGCGGCGAACTTCCGCTATCATTTCGAATGCGCATTTGCTGACCGCGCCGAACAGAAGCGAGCAGAACAGGAACGGAAGCATTGCGCCGATGAGCAACCCTGCCATCACTTGCGGGTCAGTAAGCTCAACGTTGGTCAGGTGGGTCGCGCCGATGAATGCGGCCACAAGGCTCAATGCCGCAAATGCCGCCGAACCGATTGCAAAGCCCTTCCCGATAGCAGCGGTCGTGTTGCCCACGGCATCGAGATTGTCGGTTATGCCTCTGACGCTCTTGTCGAGTCCCGCCATCTCAGCCATGCCGCCCGCGTTATCGGCAATCGGGCCATAGCTGTCAACCGAAACGATCATGCCCGTCGTGGCAAGCATGCCGAGCGCCGCAAGCGCCACGCCATACATACCTGACAGTTTGTACGAAAGAATGATGGCGGCTGCGAGAATGACGGTCGGTATCGCCGTGCTCATCATGCCTACCGAAATGCCGCCGGTAACCGTTATGGCCGGGCCGCTCTGAGAGGACTCAGCCAGCTTTTGCACGGGTCTATAGTGCCCCGACGTAAAATACTCGCTCGTGAAACCAACTATTATGCCTGAGACAATCCCTGCCACATTCGCCCAGAACGGTCCCAATTTCGTGTACACGCCGAACGAATCCTCGAATGGAACTCCGATCTTGTTGATGATGAAATAGCTCAGCACAACCGTAAGTATGGCCGCTATATATGTTCCGTTCATCAATGCCGCCTGCGGGTTCTTGCCGGTTCCCATCTTCACGAACATAATGCCTACGATCGAAGAGCCAATCCCCGCCGCTGCGATAAGGAATGGTATCACCATAAGCGACGTGAATTGGTCGCTGCTGATGTAAGGCAGCAGCGTATCCGCTTTAGTCGCAAGTGTAAGTGAGAACGCAATAGCGACAGTCGCTATGATCGCCTCGACGTAGCTCTCGAGCAGGTCCGCTCCCAGACCGGCCACGTCGCCGACGTTGTCGCCGACGTTGTCCGCGATAACAGCCGGATTGCGGGGGTCATCTTCGGGTATTCCGGCTTCGACTTTACCCACGAGGTCGGCGCCCATGTCGGCGCCCTTCGTGAAGATTCCGCCGCCGGAACGCGCAAACAGAGCCACAAGGCTCGCGCCCATAGCGTATCCGTTCACTGCGACCGGGTCATGATATATGAGCCACATGATGCACAAGCCCGTCAATGACAGACCCACTACGCTCATGCCCATGACCGCGCCGCCGGAAATGGCGATGTCCAACGCGCCATTCATGCCTTTTGTCCGCGCGGCCTCGGTTGTGCGCGCATTTGACCGCGTGGCAATGCTCATGCCGATGTATCCGGCAGCCGCCGAAACGAGTCCGCCGACCACGAAGCAAATCGCCGTATGGATACCTAACTCGAGCATCGGCCTGTCAGGGAATACGTTCTTCCAGATGATAGGCGCTATCGCAAAAATAATGGCGATGACGAGCACAAATGAAAACACATACTTGTACTCGGTTTTCAGAAAAGCCTTCGCGCCTAGTTGCACCATTTTCGAGATTTTCTGCATCTTCTCGTTGCCCTGGTCTTGCTTCAAGATGTACGATACCAGGTACACCACAAACACGAGCGCAGCTATTCCCGAAATCAGCGCAATAAGTACACCCGAATTACCACTCATAACCTCTCCTCCTCATTGACAAGTTAACTGGGGCAAAAACACATAAAGGTGGGAAGCGAAACAACTTGGCGATAGCATACAAGAAATGACGCAGTTTGTCAAGAGCGCCTCAGACACGTGTCGCAGCCACGTCCAAACAGCGCATGTCGGACGCGATGAGTCGCGCCCCGGAAAATCGGAGACACAATGCGACATCGTACCCCCGGTTTTCTCCACTTATGTCTGTAGGGGCGCAATTCATTGCGCCCGTGTGATTAATATGCGGCAGGTTCGTGCAAGAAACCACAACACGAATTCATGATTTTGGACTCGAGTACTACAGCGTGGCGCGAGTTCAACAACGCCCAAAGGTCTTGCCTGAATCGAAGTGTCTGTGGTAGAGTATCCCGCGTCTCCCAATTCTATGGCGGCGCAGTTCATTGCGCCCCCGCAGGAACCGACAAAAGGAACTTGACATATCGCTAATGGATATCGATGGCAAAATCCTCAGACCGCACGGCCCAACGGCCAGCGGCCGCGTGCGAGAATATCATCTCGGGCGTAAACGCCGCATGTTCCAGATAACAACATTCTGCCCCGATAAGATAGGACCCGGCCCAACGCATGTCTATCTTATCGAAGACGAAGCGTTAATCCTCGTGGACACAGGCCTGCCGACCGACATCGCGAAAAACATTTTCTATTATTGGCGCAACCAGCATATACCGCCCGAGATCGAGTCTCTGCCGGCCGACTACAGCGAACAGGAACTCCTCAGCGGCCTTAAGCTCGCCGGACACAACGTCGAAGACATCGACTTCCTCGTCATCACTCACGGCCATCCCGACCATTATCTTCTTGGCAGACGGATTGTCGGTCTCTCCGGCGCGAAGGTGGCCGCCCACGTGTCCGATTCCCACCAGATATGCAATCCCTGGGGGATCGTCAAATTGTGGGTGGAGAGAAGGCCGGCGCTCATGGCTATGGGCATGCCGCCCCCGAGACAAGGCGGTCGAACTCAGCCGACAATGAAACCGGAGACAACCGACCTTTCGCTCCGCATCGACTGCCCCATTGCCTTCGACGGCAGGCTCAGCCTCAACGGCTTCGAGAAAGACAATGTCTGCGTGCGCCACTACGCGGGTCACTCTCCCGGCGGCATATCCATTCTCTTGTATGATGACGACGGCCGCGAAGCGGTGATGCTCTGCGGAGACACTCTGCTTTATCCCATAACGCCCCATCCCGACGACCTTGTCGCATACCTGCGGACATTGAAGAATATGAAGCGACTCGAAAACGTTGCGCTCGTTCTCCCCGCTCACGGCAAGGCGATATCGCGCCTCCGCGAGAGGCTCGATTTCCTCGAGAAACACCACGAGCACAGGCTTCGGCTCACCTATGAAGCATGCAAAAATCCTCACAGCATCTGGCAAATCGCGACAATGCCCCGCTATTTTGACGTCGTAGTCGACCCCGCCAAATTCAACCCGCTCGCCGGCCAGGAAGCATTTGTTCACGTTGAACTCCTCCAGTTGGCCGGCGCTTTGCACAGGTCACACGTCGATGGAGGCGTCCACTACTTCCTGAATTCGGGCGAGAAATTCGAAGACGTGTACGAGCGGGTTCAAAATATTGTAGATGAGGAGGACACAACAATCTTGTTGCGGCGGTGAGTCTTCTTGCCGCAAAGTTGCGAGAAAAGATCCTGTGAGAAAAGATTTTGTAGGGGCACGGCGGGCCGTGCCCCTACAGTCTATCTGCGCCCGGGTCTAGGACGAAACCTTGGATTCTGACAGAGGAACACACATTGCCTGCTGACATTGGCGGAAACCAGCCGGTTCAAAATACAAGCGCGCGCCGGATTCTTTCATCTTTGGCAATTCTACTGCTCGGCCTTTGCTGCGCATATGTCACTTACGTCCACGCGACTGTGGGTGTTCTCCCCTACGACGATTCCTTCATTACCTTCCGCTACGTAAGCAACCTGTTCAACGGCAAGGGGCTCGTCTACAACACCGGCGAGCACGTCTTCGGAAGCAGCACTCCTCTCTACCTCGCATGGCTCGTTCTACTCAAAACGCTCGCCCCTTCAGCGAAAATTCCCGCGCTCGCGGCCCGCGGCAACATCGTATTCTACCTCGCGGCCGGCCTCGGCGCGCTATTCCTTGTCCGCTCGCTCCTGAGCGGCCAATGGCGGATGCGATGGAGCAAAGCGGACGCTGTCGGCGCAGTCACCGCCACACTGTTTCTCATTCGGTTTGATATGCTCACTATCTCGACCGGCGCAAATGAGATGTTCCTCTTTGCAACCCTCGTCCTATGGGCATTCTTCTTTCTTATAACGAAGCAATATGTGCTTTCGGGCCTACTCGCAGGGCTTTCTATAATGGCCCGGCCCGAAGGCGTATTCTGCGCGTTCCTTTGCGGATTGATCTGGTTGCTGCATAACCGCAGGAAGCCCGTCCTGTTCGCCCTTTCTCTGGGCGGTCCGGGCCTCATTTGGACGTGTTTTGCCTTCTTTTACTATGGAACCCCCATCTACCATTCCTTGATAGCAAAATCCCAGCCGCTGTACCCATTTCCAGCCGGCTTTGCTTTCAATTATATAGTTGGCAGGCTCGCGTTTTGGACTGTCGGCAACGACGGGGCAGTTTACGACATATGCGTAGTAATGGCTGCTGCCGTCGCCGGCTTCGCATTTCGACGACGCATTTGCCCGCTGCCATGGTTCGTTATTCCCTCATTTGCGGGTCTCATCCTGCTTTTCTACGCAGTCAGCAATCCATTTATGTTCGATTGGTACTTCCTTGTTCTCTTTCTGGGGTGGTTCCTCCTGATAGCGGTCGGACTCTCGCATCTGTTCTCGGCAGCAGCCGAGGCTGTCAGAGTGAAATTCGGTCTTGCGACGATTTCATTTGTCTTCAACATTCTATCTTTTGCGATACCTGTGTTCTTTCTTGCGAACAGCGCCGCATTCACGTGGCAAACCCGAGACTCAAGAAGCCTCCCGGGCTATCTCCCGCGTGACCACGCCGAACTACGCACCCTCATCTACAAGGAAGTCGCAGAATTCATCAACTCTGTCGGCGACCCATCGGACACTATCGCAGCGCCCGAGGTCGGCGCGCTTGGGTACTATTCCAGAAACCATCTCTACGACGCATGCGGGCTGGTGACGCCGGAAGCCATCCCCTTCCTTCCATTGCCTTACGGGAAACGAGTCGGGCCAAATATCGGCAGCATCTCGGCCGAGTTCGCCAAAGCCGTCAACGCCGATTGGATTGTCACGATGGAAGTCTTTTCAATTGAAAGCCTTGCGGATGATCCATGGTTCAAAGAGAATTATGCGCTCGTGAAAGTGTTCCCGCTGTTTTTTCGCACTTTCAGCAGCGATAACGTGTTGGTGTTCCACCACAAGTGATTTGCTGAGCGGTCTGAGACTGTGCGAATGAATTTGCACCTGCAAAACTGCGGGACACATTTACATTGCGGCGCACATTCACTGTCCGCATTCTCGATTCCGGCCCTGAAAGGAGAGAAGGCTGAGTGTCACCCCAAACACTCAGCCTAATGAGGAGAGGTACGCTACGGATTTCTCCGCAGGTTGACCGTATTATATCATATCTTCCCCACCGTGGCAAGTAGTCCACGGAATAAATTATTTTGTGCCTGCTCGTCTGCCAAAAGAGGCTCTTTGAGACCGTCCCGCAATTCAGAGCAGACCCGCCACCTCGGCATCCGACAAGAGACGGTGTTGGCCCGGCTCAAGCGAACCCAACCCTATGTCGCCGAATCTGACCCTTGTCAATCGCGCCACCGGATGCCCGACGGTCTCGCACATCCTCTTTACTTGTCTCTTTCGGCCCTCGTGCACGGTTATCTCGAGGAGAGACCGATCCTCACTCGAGCGCAGAATCCTCGCGCGGGCCGGCGAAGTCCTTACGCCGTCGATCACGACGCCTCGCTGCAAATCCTCCATCGCTTCGCGCGAAGGCGTTCCCTCGACTTCAGCATGGTACGTCTTCTCTACCTCGAACCTCGGGTGGGTCAGACGGTGACACAACTCGCCGTCGTTCGTCATGAGTAAAACGCCGTCGGTGTCCATATCCAGCCTGCCGACCGGATAAAGCCGCGCCGGTATATCGGCGACCAACTCGCTGACTGTACGGCGGCCGCGCGCGTCGCCCACGGAGCTCAAGTAACCGCGCGGCTTGTTCAGGAGAACATAGAACTTCTTCTCGATTTGGACCCGCTTGCCGTCAAGCTCGACAACATCGCTCAAGGGGTCAACCTTTGTCCCGAGTTCGCGTGCAGTATTGCCATTGACGCGCACATGGCCCGCAAGCATCAGTTTTTCGGATTGGCGGCGAGAGGCCACGCCCGCGAGCGCAAGAAAATGTTGCAGCCTCATGTGTTGCGATTCGCCTGTGGAAGCTCTTCTTTCTTTTGACTTGACGGCTTTCGACCTTCGACTCATGGATTGGGATTTGCCTGGCGAAGCTCTTCGATGGAAGGAAGCTCACTCAGCGACTTGAGCCCGAAATGAAGCAGAAACTCATTTGTGGTCCCGTATGTGGCGGGTTTTCCGACAACGTCCTTATAACCCACTATTTCAACCAGATGCTTGTCGAGGAGAGTGCGAATGGTGCTGTCCACGTTGACGCCCCGGATTGCCTCGACTTCGGCGCGCGTCACCGGCTGTTTATAAGCGATCACGGCCAGCGTCTCAAGAGCCGCTCTCGAAAGCTTCGACGCCGTTATCTTCGGCGAATACATCTTGCGCACCCACGGCGCATACTTCGGTAGCGTCGAGAGCACGTAGCCGCCTGCGACTTCTCTTATCTGGAACGGAAAACCAAGTTCCGTCAGCCTTTGCTGAACATGCCCGATAATTTCCTCGATCTTCTCCGCGCCGACACCCTCGAGCACTTCCCCGAGTCTCGAAACGGAAAGCGGCCTGTCGCTCACAAGGAGAAGCACTTCAACAACGGAGCGCAGTTCCTCGTCAGACAAATCTGCGACACTTGGCGCAGCCTCCAGACCCTGGCCGTCCTCGGGCGCAGCATCCTCCGTTTGAGCGGATTCCGGCGCTTCCGCAATCGTCTCTTCCTCGCGCTTTTCGCCGACGGGTTCAGCAGTCTCGTCATGTGTTTCCATAAAGTTCCTCGCGGTCAAGCCATTGTTCTTCCCATCGCGGCTACAAGAGGCCTGACCTCTCGCATCAACTCATAGTAGCGCTCGGGGATGAGCGATTGAAAGCCGTCCGAGAAAGCTTCTTCAGGACGGGGATGAACCTCGATCATCAAACCGTCCGCGCCGGCCGCTATCGAAGCCTTCGCCATCGGCAAAACGAGGTCCCACCGGCCTGTCCCGTGGCTCGGGTCAACTATAACGGGCAGGTGACTGAGCTTCTTGATCGATGGGATCGAATTCAGGTCAAGGGTGTTCCGGGTGACCGTCTCGAATGTCCGAATTCCTCGCTCGCACAGAATCACTCTGTTGTTGCCTTCGGAGAGAATGTATTCAGCCGACATGAGCAGTTCCTCGACCGTCGACATCATGCCGCGCTTGAGAAGAACGGGCTTCTCCGTTTTTCCCACTGTCTTAAGCAATGCGAAGTTCTGCATGTTGCGGGCGCCCACTTGCAGGATATCCGAGTACTCCGCCACGAGCTCGACGTTATGGCTGTCCATCACCTCAGTGACGACTCTCAGGCCGGTCCTCTCTCTTGCCTCCGCCAGGAGTTTGAGCCCCTTTTCCTCCAATCCTTGAAAGCTGTAAGGAGAGGTTCGCGGCTTGAAAGCCCCGCCCCGGAGTATCCTGGCGCCACCCTTTTTTACAATCTCCGCAACCTCCAGTATCTGCTCGCGTGATTCGACGCTGCATGGCCCCGCCATTACCTGCAACTCGGGCCCGCCCACGACAACGCCGCCAACGTCTATCCGTGTGTCCTCACGCTTGAGCTCGCGGCTCACAAGCTTGAACGGCTTCAAAATGGGCACAACGTCCTCGACACCGTGCACCGACTTGAGCGACTCCAGCCGGGCCTTGCCCCGCTCGTCGCCAACGGCCCCCACCACGGTCCGTTCGACTCCCCGGATCAGATGAGCCTTGTAACCGAGCTTTTCTATCACACTTATGACGTGGCCCAGATCCTCTTCAGAGGCGCCGTGTTTCATGATGATGATCATCTTGTTTCCTTCGCCTGACGATTTCAGGGATACGCAGGAATGTTGCCCACAATTGCGCGGGAATGTAGCCTACAATTGCGTAGGTGCGAATCTATTCGCATTGGCTTGGCAAGAACACGCCACAAACACAGCGAGAATGAATTCGCACCTGCGGCGACCCGAACCTGGCGCGCGTATCGTCAAACAAACTGCTGCGCGCAGTTGTCTCTCCGGTCGCGTGGCCCTAGTATAGCCAGTGCAGCTTTGCTTTGTCAAGAAACTGCGCCCGCGCGCATATGCCCTAAACTTCACAGACAAGTGGACTTGCCAATTCGCAATCTTTGTGGTATACTCCCATTTCAAACGCGGCGGCTTCAACCGTCAGTGTACATGTCCGAATTGATATCTGGCCTTGAGAGTCTTCACAAAAGTCCGCCCGCATGGTGCGGGTAAGCCAAAAAAGGCGCCCTTCTAACATTGGAGGAAACTCTGATGACCGTTGACCACACCGAACTCACTCTCCTCACAGACACCTTGCGAAGCCGCGAGGAAGAACTCCGAGCATACAAGCACGATTTATCCGAGAGAGACAAGGAGATAAAAGCCCTCAAGGAGGAACTTAAAGGTACACGGACGAAGCTCGAGGAGAAAATCGAGCGCCTCTCAACTCTCGTCAGCGTCGGAAACAGTATCAGCTCCACGCTCGACCTCAACCAGTTGCTGACCTACCTGACCACGTGCGCCACTAAGGTGATGAAGGCGAAAGACAGCAGCCTGATGCTCGTGGACGAACTCAAGAATGAGCTCGTCTTCAAGATCACACTCGGAGAGAAGGGCAGCCAGATTCAGGAATTCCGCCTCAGAATGGGACAAGGCATCGCAGGACAGGTCGCTCTCACCGGCGAGCCCATAGTCGTT
Source organism: Candidatus Poribacteria bacterium (assembly GCA_016215705.1). Taxonomy (GTDB): domain Bacteria; phylum Abyssobacteria; class SURF-5; order SURF-5; family SURF-5; genus JACRIR01. The sequence goes on from JACRIR010000061.1 coordinate 15,012, forward strand.
ACCGACGCCTCGAAAGATGCCCGATTCGAGCGCGCTGTCGACATGGCTACCGGTTTCGAGACCAAGTCCATCATGTGCGTCCCCATCAAGCTGCGCGGGAAGGTAGTCGGCGTAATCGAGGTTCTCAACGCCGGCTATAGCGGCCCGCTCTCCTCCGAGGACCTCGACATTTTCTCCGCCTTCGCAAGCGCCGCAGGCGTGGCCATTCAAAACGCCCGACTCTTTTCCGCTATCCAGAGCTCTTTCGAGCATATATGCGACCTCTTGAAGTCCGGCGCTCTGATGACCGACGAAAACGGCGAACTCGTCATGATCAACACGATCGCAAGAAAGCTCCTCGGTTTCAAGGACGCCCAGACCGTAACCATCCGGAACATCGGCGAACTGAAATCGGATAAGAACATATCTTCTCTCCTCCAGACCAGTTTCGATAAAGCAAAATCATTCAAGGACGAAGTAATGCTCGGTGGCCCGGGGAACAAGAAAATCAAGATTGATATCGCGCCCGTCATAGACCCCACCGGCATGAAAATCGGAACAGTTGCCGTCCTGAGTAAAGCTTGAGTTAAGCCTCGTTCCGTCGCTTCAACATCGCGAAGCAGGGACAACATCGGGGAGCACGATATGTTTGCAAAACATTGGTCTTACTCACCGAAACGGACTCCGCGACGCATCAACCTCGCCTGCGACTCCAGCGGCCTCAGTATGCTCGAGTTGATAATGGCCTTCGTGGTTCTTCAGGTCGCAATCGTGGCCTTTGCCCAATTCTTCACCGCCGCCCTCGACCTCTCGAGGAGCGCGCGCCGCACGGAAATGGCGCAAATGCTCGGACAGGCCAAAATGGAAGACCTCATGCGTTCCGTGCCCGCTCAGCAGCCACTCGATTTCTCCGAAGAATCCGTCCGCCTTCTGAACGACAGGCCCGGAACATTCGAGGAGTTTGCTTCTGCAAACCCCGAAGACATCAGCCCCTTCATGTGGATTGCGGAGGCCGGTCTTTCGCCGCAAAGCAACAAGCTCGTAAACCTCACTCTCCATGTCTATTCAGTCAGAAAAAGAACCAAAGAGGGCGAATCCCCAAAGGAGGATTTCAATCTCTCGGATAGTCGCAAGACGTTCACGCTTGTCCACACTCTCGCCGACGGCTCCCTCGAGCTTATGCGCGGAAAGGAAGAACTCAGACTCTCGAGCGCCGTTGCGCTTCCCTAGCGGAAGGCGCTTATCCGGGGACACCATGTTTCGTGGTGTCCCCGGATAAGCGCAAGTTTTGACGAGAATTTAACCAGGAAGCAGAAACCATTCTTTGCGAGGGGAATTCGGATGCGCTTGCGAAAAAGAAACTGCTCGGGAATGTCGGTGATAGAAATTCTTGTCGTAATCGCGGTCTTGGGGATTTTCATGGGTATCGCGGTCCCAAGCGTCATGAGATCCTTCCACGCGATGGCACAGGCGAAGAAGCTGACAAATCGTTATCCGGACACCCGCAAGGCGCTCGGAGCCATGTCCGATATGATAAGGCGCACATATCCGACCGCAATGCAATCCGGAGCGACCTTCGCCGGCTCTAATGGCTCATATGACTTCGAGGGCGTGATGATTCCAGCCGATGTCCTCAGCTTCCCGGTGCTTGACACCGGCTACGCGCACGTCAGATCCGTCCAGAGAATATCCTACAAACTGGACCTTTCCACGCCTCCTCTCGGCAGTCCTCCCGCCGGCCTTGTGCAGATGCGCTCGGCCCTGGACGCCGACCCCGAAGCAGGAACACGCGAAAGCCTCCACCACCAGGCTGTGGGACTCGATTTCAGCTACCTGGATAATTCAAAGAATCCACCCGAGTGGGTGCAGGAGTGGCCGCCGGCCTCAGCCGCGTCCTCCGTCCAGCCACCCACCCCCGCAGTTGCGCCGCCAGTCGCCGCCGGCGAAGGCCAGGCGACTCCTCCGGAGGCGGCCCGGCAACCGGTCATTTTGCCCGGCGCAGTAAAAATAACGGTCTTTGTTCTGGGGGGCGTCGCGCCGCAGCCAACCTCATTCTTCACAATAGTCAACGTGCCGTCGCGCTGAAAAGGGGACCGAAGGGAGGAATGAAAGTGAAAGCGCCTGACAACAAGGGAGTGGCAATGCTGGCCGCACTGGGCGTGGCCGTGATCCTGGGCCTCCTTTCCAGCGTGTTTCTGGCTCACATGAAATTGGCTCGCGCTTATACCGTCACGGACGCTCAAAAACTCAAAGCGCATTACCTCGGGGTGGCCGGGGTCGAAGACGCAATTGTCCGCCTCAAGACGGATTCGCCGCTGGTGGACTCGTACAGCGACGCCTGGTGGACCGGGTCCGCCATCACGCTTCTCGGCGACGGCGGCTACACGGCAGCGGTCTCCGATGAGTCGGCCCGCGTCAACCTGCTCAGCGCCCAGCCTCAAATGCTCGGCGCCATCCTGGGCGGCGACCAGGAGGCGCTTACCAAGATTCTTAATTATCGCTCCTCAAATAAGATATTTGCAGTCGAGGACATTGGGACTCTCGGCCTCGGGGCCGGAGCGCTCTCGCGCGTCAAAGATTTGTGCACCACCCTCGGCGACGGCAGGGTCAACATAAATACCGCAAGCTCAGACGTTCTCGCAGCCCTGCCCGGAATGGACCCCGACACCGCCCAGCGCGTGATCGAGTTCCGAAAAGGAGTCGATGGCGTCGAGGGCACGGAAGATGATTTCGTGTTTGCGGCGCCGGAGGACCTTGCGAAAGCCCCTGGAATCACGCCCGCAAAAACAGCGCCGGTATTGCCGTTGGTGAAAGTCAACTCGAACATTTTCCGCGTCGAGGCAGTGGGCTCGATATACAAGGGAGCGCGCATCGTCAGCAACAAGAGAATCATGGCGGTGCTCAGCCGTGATGACAACGGAAATGTGAGCATAACGTCTTGGGAAAGCTAGTTAATAAAGGCCGTCGGATACCTCGATACCAACTTCCGGGAGTGTAAGACTATGAGTGGCTCCAAAACCAAGAGCGCAGCAGTGGGAGAAGGAAAACCAGAAGACGTTCTTCAACAGCGACTTGAGAAGGAACTCTCTCTCGAGCAGAAGGCCTCCGCCGCAGGAGACGTCTTGCAACAGAAACTCCTTAAGAGGATTGGCGGTTCCGTCGATAGCGTGCAGCCGGTCATGCTTGTGTCCGCCATCATCGAGCTCGCGCTCAATTCACGAGCGACCGACGTCCATTTCGACCCGACGGAAGGCGGAATGACCACGCGGCTCCGCATCGACGGCCTGTTGCATGACGTGCTCTTGATCCCCAAACGCGTCCAGCCCAACGTTACGGCCCGCGTCAAAGTCCTGGCCGAGATGGACATCTCGGAAACAAGACGCCCGCAGGACGGCCACATCTCGATGAGTATCGATGACAAGCGCTTCGACCTCCGCGTCGCCGCGCTGCCGACCTTCCGGGGTGAGAAACTCGTCCTTCGCGTCCTCGACTCGACCGGCGGTATCCCCAAACTGGATGATCTCGGAATGGAATACTCCGACCGCGTGTTCTTCGAGGAGATAATCACCAAACCGCAGGGAATGACGCTCGTGACAGGCCCCACGGGCTCAGGCAAAACGACCACTCTCTATTCCTCTCTCGAACGCATCAACCATCGCACTTACAACATAATCACCCTGGAAGACCCGGTTGAATATCAGATCAAAGGAATCAATCAGGTTCAGATTAATCCGGTCATAGACGTGACCTTCGCATCCACGTTGCGCGCGTCGCTGCGGCAAGACCCCGACACCATACTCGTAGGCGAGATACGCGACATGGAGACCGCCTCCATAGCAATCAGGGCCGCAATGACGGGCCACAGAGTCTTCAGCACAATCCACGCCAACACTGCGCCCGATGCCATCAACACGCTTATCAATATGAACATTCGCCCCTTCCTCATCACAAGTTCGCTGCTGTGCATCCTTGCGCAGAGACTCGTCAGGAGACTCTGCCCGGACTGCCGGAAACCGTTTCAGCCCGAGCCGGAAATAATACAGGAAATGAACGTCAAAGACGGCCAGGCCGCCATCCATCGAGCCGAAGGCTGCGAAAAATGCAACCACACCGGATACCTCGGGCGCACCGCCGTATACGAGCTCCTGCGCATGACGCCCGCGGTCAAAACCGCCATCCTCGCCGAAAAAAATCTCGAGCAGATTGTCAAGATAGCGTCCTCTGAAGGCATGAAGTCATTATTTGAGAAGGGCGTGAACAAGGTTGTCGAAGGAACCACCAGTATTGACGAACTTTACAGAGTGCTGAAATTCTGAGAAAGGGAACAATGCCCAGGGTCTCGATACAAAAGGGCTTCTCAGGAGCCGAAAAATATCTGTCCGCCTCAGGGGGAAATCATGATGTCGAGTACGTCGAGAAACTGTCAGAGCAGCCGGACCCCTCCGTCGTCGAATTGATACCGGCAGAGGCAATCCGCGATTTCAATGTCTTTCCTCTTTCCTGCCAGAACGACACCATCCGGCTCGCATTGAGCAATCCCGATCAAATCGCCACCCTCGACAAGTACCGCGTCCTCAGCTCGATGGACGTGATCCCGGTCCTCATGCCGGCCGACGAGATAAAAGCGCTCATCGAGCGGACGCTCAGCCGTGAAACGAAAAAGGCGGCGGAACAGCAAGCGGGCGTGCTCGCCAATGAGGTGGAGAAGCTTCGAAGCGTCCTCGCCCGTAAGGCGCCCGTCGAAGTTGTCAATTCCATAATAGCGGCAGCGGTCAAGACGCGGGCGACCGACATCCATTTCGACCCGCAAGAAGAAGCGCTCCGCGTTCGCTACCGGATCGATGGGATTCTGTACGACATAATCAGCCTCCCGCGAAATGTCGAACCGGGGGTAATCAGCCGTCTCAAGATTCTCTGTAACATGGATATCACCAACACGCGCACCCCCCAGGACGGCCATTTCACCATAGACGTCGCCGACCGAACGTCCGACCTTCGGGTAGCCACCGTTCCCACGTACTTCGGTGAAAAACTCGTCCTCCGCTTCATCGGCAGGGGCAACATCGTGAAAGGCCTCGGTGAACTCGGCATGGACCCCGCCGACCAGAAGGCCATCGAGCGATTCATAAAGCGCAAGGGCGGCATGCTCCTCGTGACCGGTCCGATGGGCTCCGGCAAAACGACAACGCTTTATGGCGTCCTGAACAGGCTTAACGTGCTTACCGAAAACATTGTAACGATCGAGGACCCCGTCGAGTTTCAACTGAGCGGCGTGAACCAGATTCAGGTGAACCCGTTGTCTGACCTCGGTTACACACGCGTGCTTCGCGGGGCGCTGCGACTCGATATAGACACCTTGATGGTGGGCGAAATTCGCGATGACGAGTCCGCTCACATTGCCGTTCGGGCCGCAGTGACCGGCCACAGGGTGCTAAGCACCATGCATACGAACAACGCGCTCGAAACCATTACCGCAATGCGGCACATGGGCATCAAGTCGTTCATGATTGCCAGCGGCCTGAACGTGGTCATCGCGCAGCGACTGGTTCGGACAAACTGCAACCATTGCAAGGAACAATACGACCCGTCCAAGGAACTCCTGGACGAACTCAAATTGCCGGAATCGGCCGGACCGTTTTTCCGAAGCAAAGGATGCCCGCACTGCAACGAAACGGGCTTCTTCGGACGCTCCGGATTGTTCGAAGTGCTGAAAGTCGACGAGGAAATGCGGAGCAGGATAACGGCCGGAGTCCCGGTGGACGAAATCGCAAGAATGGCAGCCGACAGAAAGATGAAGTTCATTCTGGAGCGAGGGGCGCAGAAAGTCGCCACTGGTATCACGACGGCGGAAGAGGTCCTGCGCGCCGTCGGGGCTTGAAAGGCCATCAGTACTCATTTTCACAAATACGATGATGTATCCGTGCAACCTCCGGAGGGGCGACCCGGCGGGTCGCCCTTGCAGAATGCGTCATAGTATTTAGGAAACTGATTACTTAGTGAGGGACACCATGCCGCACGATGTCCCCGATTAACTGAGCGCTGCGATCTCTTTGTAAAGTCGAATTCATTCGACCGTTTGGAAATATGAAGCATGGTATCACACGCGCGAATTGATTCGCGCCTATCAGGAGCAGACGCGGTCGAGAACAGGCGCCTTGCATGACACTATCAGGGGAGGGAAGTTAGCAATGGCAGAGCAAAAGGACAAGTGGGAAAAAGCCCAGAATCCGGACACCGCCAAAGCGGGCGAAGCGCGCCTTCGTCTCGAAGGGGAGCCGCAGAAGGCCATAGAGGAGGCGTCGATCTTCGACAAGCTCCTCTCTCTATCGTTCGGGAAAGGGCGCGTACCCGAGGAAATTATCACGGCTTTCTTGCGCCAGCTCGTGATGTTGCTCGAGGCAGGCGTCACGCTGCTGAGAGCCATTAACACCCTCGGCAGCCGCACCTCAAACAAGGCATTCGCCGACGTGCTCAAAGACGTGGGGAACAAAATAGAATCAGGCAACACGCTCTGGCAATCCCTTTCTTACCATCCGAAGTGCTTCAACTACCTGTTCATAAGCATCATTAAGGCGGGCGAAAGCTCGGGCACGCTCACGGAGATTATGACGCGGCTTTCAGACTACCGCGAGAAAAGGGCCTTTATGCGCAGCCAGGTCAGATCAGCCCTCGCATATCCCTTCGTGATCTTCATTGCGGGCGCCGCCGTCCTCGCCCTCTTCCTTATCGTGGTGCTCCCGGAATTCGAATCGCTGTTCGCGTCCTTCGATATCAAGTTGCCGGCCATAACCCGCGCGGCCCTTGCATTCTCACACGCTCTCGTGAAGCTTTGGTGGCTGTTTATCATACTGATCGGCGGCGCGTTCGCCCTCGTTTCGGCCTATGCGAAAACGCCCGGCGGACGCCTGCGGGTTGACTATTGGAAGATGCGCATGCCCGTCTTCGGGCAAGTTATCACGAAGAAAGTGGTCGCCGATTTCGCGCACACGTTCGCCACTCTGTTGAACGCCGGAATATCGATCCTCGAAACACTCGATCTCACAAAGGAGGCCGTCGGAAACGCCGCCTTCGCTCAGGACCTCCAGCAAGTGCGCGAATCCATTGAGCGCGGCGAGGGCCTCGAAAAACCACTCAGGCGCTCGAAAGTCGTGCCGCCTCTGGTGACTGATATGCTCTCGACGGGAGAAGAATCCGGCGCTCTCGAAAAAGTGTCGCGCCAGATGGCGCGGATTTTTGAGCAGGAAGTGGAGAACGCCGTCAACACGCTGCGGTCACTTATCGAGCCGGTGATGATTCTCGGCCTCGGACTAGTTGTGCTGTTCCTGACTCTCTCCTTCTTCTGGCCCTACATCTCCATCATCAACCAGATGACAGGAAACATCACTTAAGCGCCACGTTTGCAAAGTTCTTTGCGTGCTTTCTGTTGGCCTTTTGCAGCGCTTCTGTACTGCTTCCGTATTGCTTCCGTAGGGGCGACTCGGTGAGTCGCCCCTTTTGGCCTCCTGCAGGATTTTTGTAGTGCTTCTGTACTACTCACGTTGAAAATCGTGAATCCCTGTCTTGATTTCTTTTCCTCTTCTTCTAAGAATCTGCGAAAATCAGCCCAGATCAGCGGGGCGTGTCCTCTTTTTCCTTTTCATGGAATCCGTGTCCATCTGGGTGCATCTGTGGCTGAGAATGCTTCTTCCCTTCTTCTTTTTCAAAAATCCGCGCAATCTGCGAAATCAGCGGATTCCCCGTTTCTTCTTCTCTATTTCGTTGCGGCTCTGCCGCGCTGTGGGACTTCTGTAGCACTTCCGTAGGGGCGACTCGGTGAGTCGCCCTTTTTGGCCTCTTGCATACTCGCAAATCGGAAACCCAATGCGGCATCGAGAACCGCAACAAGAAATCGGGGACACGATGCGACATCGTGTCCCCGATTTCCTATATCTCAACCATCAACCGGCCTGGTGCCGGCTCCCTCTCGCCTTGTGCCCTAAGGCTTCCGAAGTCCCGCGTTTCGCGGGATTTCCCCTCCCTCACGAGTCCTTCCGCTCCCACTCTCCGTTTCCCTTCTGTATCCACCAACCCTTTTTGGCATCCTTGCGCCAACTGTTCGCAAAAAGCTCCTTTATCTGGGGAACCGTGTCGGGCGGAAGATCATTCGCCTTCGCAATTTCCATGTAGAGATTCTCCCTGTCGGCGTTTTCCGCCTTCACCAGCTTGTTCGCATCCGCCTTATCTTTCAGGTCGAGTCCCTCGAGTGTGCGGATCGACAATAATCCGTCGTTCGTCTCGCCGATTATCCCCTTGTCATAGAGCGATCGCAGAGAGTCGAACCGCTGCTTCATGGACTCCTTGAGCGCCCGAATGTTCGGAGTGCTGATGTTTATATCCACCTGCGCGTAGGCGACGCCGCCAAACGGCGAAATTCCCTCGAGCATACGCCTCAGCATGCTTTCCTTTGGGGCAGCTTCCGGTGTCGTAGCTTCGGGCTGCTTGCCATGCACTTCCTCGACTATCTTGTCGGCGGCATGCTGCACTTCCGCTGCGGGAAAATACACATTGACCGTCACGCAAGCAAGCGTGAGAACCAGCGCTACAATGCTCGCAAACTGAATCGATTTCCTCATGTCCTACCTCCTGTCCGAATGCCAAATGTCCTTGTCCCTTGAAGAACTCTTCTGTTCATGAATCTGCCGGTCAAACCCGCTATCTGAGAAACGAGCCGGCCCTCAACACAACGTCCTTTTGTAGGGGCGCGGCGTGCTGCGCCCTATACAAAGAATTCTGCGCACTTATTGTTGTCAGGGGGAGCCGGACGGATTCTCCTCTTCCTTTTCCCGCTTCACCCTGTTTATGCGCTCGAGCATCGACTTGAAGCTGACCGTCTGCCCCGGATTCCTGTTAATCACGTTTATTGACGGCCCCAACATAGTCCCCCTTACGAAGTATTCGGTCCCACCTTCCACCACCTTTCCTTTCATTCGAAAATTATCGTTCTTTAGTGTGCAGTAGAATCCTAGTTTATCATACCGGAACTCATTGAAGAAGGAGGCGAAACCGCGTCCCAGGGTCGCCTGAAATCCCTGCCCCGTGCCCAGTATCGTGATGTTCTGCACGGCGTCAAAATTTATCCTCTGTGGAACACCCTTGCGGGGAACGGTCCCGAAATCAGCGACGAATGCGGCGGCTTGCCCCTGCGATATTTCGAGCCCCTTCAAAGTTCCGTCCATGATCCCGGTTATCGTGCCGAATTTCAACGTTTCAGTGACATCCGACAAGTCTATGTCTTTGAAGGTAAGGTCGGCCTCGATCGTCCGAACCGGCGAAAACGGTTTCTCGATCCCAAGTCCGGCCGCTTGAATCCGGCCGCCAAACACATTTGCCTCGACAGCCCCCGCAGTCTCCAACGCATCCGTATTCAAGAGGATAGAGGAAAAATGCGCATCAAGCGTTCCTTCAACCTTTGGCAATTCGAGCTTTGTCGTGATCTGCCCCAGGTCCATACCATCCGCTGACGCCGAGGTCGTCAATTTGGCCAAGCTCCCCAGCAGATTCTCCCCCTCTATTTCGTCTACAGTAAGCGTTCCCTCGAAGAGCGCTATCGGAATCGGCCCTCGCACGCGCAGCGAGTTTTCTCTGACCGCCACCTCGAGGGCGAGAGACGCAACGCTGACCGGCCCTGCGCCAATCCCCCGAAGCTCGATCCTGCCGAAATCCGAATCTTCAAACCTCGCTGCCTCGCGAGCGCTCTCTCCCTGCGGAAAATAGACGCCGAATGGCAGCCTCGCCGAAAGGGAATCCACGACGACCTTGCCTCCATCAAGCGAAATGCGTCCGTCGGCCATCTCGAAATCCCCCGCAGCGGTCCAACGCTCTTCCTTCAAGCCGAGTTGGAAGCCCGCCGAGGCCACGCCCCCCACCTTTGCTTCACGAAACGATGGGAAGCGTTCTGAGAGCAACTGCTGCGCTATTTCATCAAATACTTTCCCTATGTCAACCTTCTCAGCCCCAATGCGCATATCGAACTCGGCGTCCTTGGCGAGTCCGGCGGAGCCGCTTGCTTTGAGCTTGCCCATCTTGCCGAGGTCAAGCGTGGCCCTGGCGTTTCGAACCTGCTTCGCGCGGAGTGTGTACTCCCCCGCAAAAGCGAAGGGAAAGACGGTCTCTGTGAACGCCTTGTAGAAAGTATCAACCAGGACCTCGAAGTTGCCGATATCTCCGGCGACATCAAACTTCCAATTGTCCTTCAATGAAGCGCTTTCGGCTGTCCCGTTGAGCTTCGCATTGATGCCGGCCGCGCTCACGAATTCACCCTTCGAGAATTCTCCCTTCTCCAGATCAAGATTGTATTTCAGCGATAAGCTCTCCAGCGAAGTCGTAAGTTTCCCTGAGAAATCACAGCCCAGTTTCAGCGTCCCTCCGAGGCTCATGCCTTCGGGAAGCTTGTAAACATTCGGAGGAATAAGGGCAACCACCCTCGGGAGCGGTGTCCCATCCATACGGGCGTTCCCATAAAATCGTTTCGATCCGAGTTCGTAAACACCCTTAGCCGTCACGTTCGTTGTCTTCTCCACTCTCGCCATAAACCGATCAATGGAAACATGCGACTTGTCCGCTGAAACCGCCACATTCAAAGGCGCAACCTCGATGCGAGAGCCCTTCACCAATGCAATCGCTTTGGCGGCGTTGATTGTGCCCGGCCCAGCGGCAAAAGCTCCGGCGCCGATACTCACCGGCGTCTCAACGCCTAAGTCCTCAAGCGCCAGACCCTTCCACGCAAATCCGCCGTTCTTCACGCTCGCGTGAGCCGAAACATCGGGATTCATGGCGTTTCCATGCATCTCGCCGGTTATCTTGAAAATACCCGTCATACCCAAATCCTTAAACTTAGGACGCTGAAGCGGCTCGCAATATTCAAGCAAATCCTTGATCTCCGGCGCCTCGACCGTCCAGTTCATGTTCAGTTTGGGCGCTCCGCCGGTTAACTCCGTCATCGCTCCGTATGCGCTTACGTTCGAGAACAATGGAATCTTGAGGACGAGATGCGCGTTCTCCAGCGAATCCCTCTGCGGAACATAGTCGAGGCCGAAAGAAAGACTTATGGGAATGTTCGACGGCAAAAGCAGATACGGAACACGGGCGCTCAAGGCGCTCTCGATGCTGGCCTCTACTTCCGTCGATGTCTTGTTGCGATTCAGAACAAACTTCGACTCGATGATCGCAATCGAGACGGGAATCTGCTTCCTCTTCGCGCCGCCTAACGTAAGATTCACCGAGTCCGTTCTCAAGCCGAGCACTTTTACTTCACCCGTCGAGAACATCGGCTCACCCAAAGCGGCATGGATTCCTCGCGCGCTCGCCTTCATCCCGGGAAAGTCAATGCCGATCTCACCGCTCTCAATCGCTATCGTCCCTATGGAAAAACGGCTCTCCTCCTCCCTCTTGGGCAGAGTAGGTATGTTCGAGAAGCCGTCCTCCTTCTTGACAAGATTGATTTTGGGATTGACCATCGTCAGGGTCACAAGATGGCCCCTGACCACGTCTCCCGGCGACGCCGTCACCCTCGTCTGCTCACAAGAGAGAAAAGGCAAGTCCTCGTGACCGGGAGCCGCCAGCTTCAAACCCTCGATCCGCACCGCCAGTGGCCACGAGAAGTGAAACGACTCCATCCGAACCGACATCTCCGCCGCCTTTGCCGCGCGCCTTTCAGCCAGCGCCCGGAACCTGCCCGATATCACATACCACCTCAACGTCAGCGCCGCACCCAGAAGGATCAGAAAAAGGACTGCGCATAGTCGTATTGTTGTTATTATGAATTTCTTCTTCATCGAAACTGGTTGCTCAACGGGGCTTGACATCATTCCCTCAATACATGTCCTTGATCTTAATCGGGAATGCGCAATCCAATATCAATTGGCTCAGGACTCAGGACTTACTATAACCCTCGCAACACTCTTGATAGAATCAACGGGGATCACGGATATCTTGTCTTCGAGGCGATACTCCTCGCGCCCCGGGTAGATAACCCACAGGTGTTCCAAACCCAGGTTCTCAATGGCGACGTGCATCGAGCGGCTTCCGCTGGGCGCATCCGCATACTTGAACTCAAATCCGTAGCGTTTACCCGCAACCCGAAGAAGAAGGTCCAGTTCAGCTCCGGCATGTGTCGCCCAGAAATATGCATCGCGGCTCTCAAACGCTCCAATGACCTGTTCCAATGCAAAGCCCTCCCACGATGCCCCGAGCTTCGGATGCGATTGCAGGTCCGCATGCGTGCGCAGTTGAAGCAGAGCATGCAAAATACCGCTGTCGCGGACGTATATCTTGGGAGCTTTCACCTGCCGTTTGCGAATGTTCTCGAACCACGGAGGAAGGATTCTGATCATGTATGCGCCGGCAAGAATATCCAGATATCGGCGAGATGTGTTTTCGGATACGCCAAGCGACCTGGCAAGTTGAGATGCATTCCAGACCTCGCCATGATAATGAGCGATCATGGTCCAGAAACGTCTGAGGGTTTCGGAAGGAATCGAAATGCCAAGTTGCGGAATATCCCTTTCGAGAAAGGTTCGAGTAAAGTCGTCGCGCCAGGCCATGCTCGCGGATTCATCGTTGGCCAGAAAAGACCTCGGAAACCCACCGCGCAGCCAAAGGCGCGCGCGATTCTCCCCACCCACTTCCCCGAGATCAAACCCGGAGAGATCGACAAATCCGACGCGTCCGGCGAGCGATTCAGATATGCCCTTGGCCAAATACGGAGAAGCGGAGCCGAGCAAAAGAAACCGGGTTTGGTTCGCTGGCCTGTCCACTAGAACTCTGAGCAGTTCAAAAAGTTCAGGCCGCCGCTGAACTTCGTCGATGACTGCCAAACCGGCGAGTTCCCCGAGCACGCTCATCGGCGCAGACAATCGGCGAACGTCAACGGGATTCTCGAGATCGAAATAAGTAGACAACTCGCGCTCAGCGATCATTCTTGCGAGCGTAGTCTTTCCGCACTGCCTCGGACCCAAAAGCGCCGCTATCGGGTGAACGCTAAATACCTTACCGATACGCTCCAATGCTCGCGGCCGTGGAATCATACAATCCATTATATCATAGAAATTCCGCCTGTCAAGTGAGGATTTTCAATGACAGAGCCTCCCCCATCCCCAGATTGCGCAAATTCTCGCTGATTCCCCACGTGTCATTCTGATTCCCCACGTGTCATTCTGAGCAAAGCGAAGAATCTCCCGTCTTCCGGAACTCCGCAAGTCAGGTCGTAACCCTTCACTCTTCCCATTCCCCCCTTACCTCCCCTTGTATAGGTTTTTCTATCAAACAACTAAAAGCTTGACACAAACGACTAAAAGCTGTTGCACATGCGCGTTTTAGTATGGTAGAATCCTTTAGCGTCGCGCCCGTAGAACCACAGACCCCTAGCGCTTCGGTAGGCAGAGCATCCACAGGGTACAAATGAAACAAGTTGTCATTGACAACCCGATTCTTAACTCTCCCTTCCTCGAACCCACCTGCCACTTTAAGTTTTCTGAAGAGGGTATCACTGACGAAATCGTAGAAGGCCGCCGCGTAAGTTCCTACTTCATCCCCATTGCGCGACCGAAGAAGAAAGGCAAATCGCCGCAACTCACGTTTGACACTGACTGGCCGCAAGACCAACTCCAGGAGAACAAATTCATCAACCGCGTTCGCGCCAAAGTCTCAAAGTGGCGTCAAGGCGGATATGTGGGGACAACGAAGACGACCTCGCGCCTTTTGGACCACTGGATAAACCCGCAACGTGAACGGAAGCTTTTCTTCTGCCAAATCGAGGCGCTTGAGACCGCCATTTACATTGCAGAGGTGGCGAAGAAATACGGCGATGGATGGATCGAGAGCGACATCCATAATGCAAACGAAGAGGGCAATTCCGCGCTTTTTCGCATCGCGTTCAAGATGGCGACCGGCAGCGGCAAAACCGTCGTCATGGCTATGCTCATTGCCTGGCATGTGCTGAACAAGCTCGCCAATCCGGAGGATGCGCGCTTCTCCGACGCGTTTCTTGTTGTCACCCCCGGCATCACAATTCGCGACCGCCTCCGCGTGCTTCTGCCTAACGACCCGCAGAACTATTATCGCAAATGGGATATCCTCCCTCCCGACCGCGAAAAAGAGATGGAGAAGGCGAAAATCCTCATCACGAATTTTCATGCCTTCAAACCGCGTGAGCAGTGGGATGCTGCCGCGCTTACCAAGAGCATTCTCGCAAGAGGTCAGGCCAGCCCTTTCACAGAGACCCCTGCGCAAATGGTTCGCCGCCTGTGCCGTGACCTCGGCAAGAGGCGCAACATCATAGTCATCAACGACGAGGCCCATCATTGTTACAGGCGCAAGGCCGACGGCGAAGACACAAAGCTCAAGGGTGACGAACGCAAGGAAGCCGAAAAACGCGAAGAAGAAGCCCGTATATGGATTTCCGGTCTTGAAGCTACCAAGGAAAAGATAGGCATCAAGGGCGTCTATGATTTGTCCGCCACTCCCTTCTTCCTCCGTGGCTCGGGGTATCCCGAAGCCACGCTGTTCCCCTGGGTCGTCTCAGATTTCTCTCTGATCGACGCCATCGAGTGCGGTATCGTCAAGGTGCCGCGTGTGCCCGTGGCCGATGACCAGATGCAGGGCGAGCAACCGACATATCGCGACCTGTGGCTGCGCATCCGCGAGCATCTTCCGAAGAAGGGGCGTGGAACCGAGGCGGTCACCGGCGAGCCTCATCTCCCGAAAGAACTCCAAGGCGCTCTCCACAGCCTCTACGGCAATTATGAGAAATACTACCGCCAGTGGCAGACCAATGCCGAGGCAAGCGCAAAGGGTCAGACCCCGCCCGTCTTCATCGTCGTCTGCAA
>JACRIR010000066.1 GCA_016215705.1 Candidatus Poribacteria bacterium
AGAAGAGTTGCGGAGAAAGACCAAGACAGCGGGTTTCAGCAGAGTTGAATGCAAATATCTCCAAGGCATATGGGGAGTCCTGGCGCAGGAACTCACTATACTCTTTTGGCATGACAAGTTCTTGAATTCACTAACAACGCTTTTAACGTTTCCCATTGCTTTCTTATTTGGATATCTTGACTGTGTACTGAATCATGCTTCAGGCAATAGCATATTGTTGGTGGCCAGAAAATCCTGATCGCGCCAGGATTGCTTCGAGCGGACAGTTCTCACAATAATGAAAGTTTTGATAATCATCCCTGCCCTTAACGAGGAAGCTAGTATATCTAGGGTAATTGAAGAAATACGCGCCGGCGTGGCCAACCAGGAAATAGTGGTAGTGAATGACGGGTCCACAGACGGCACCGCTGTTGAGGCCGAGCATTCCGGCGCTACGGTTCTAAGTCATCACTTCAATCTCGGGTACGGCGCCACGCTGCAGACGGGATACAAGTATGCTCTGCACAAGGACTACGATGTTCTTGTTCAAATCGATGCGGACGGACAACATGACCCTTCGTATATCCTTCGCCTGATAGAGCCCGTTTGTGAAAATCGCGCGGACGTAGTCATTGGGTCGAGGTTCCTGGGTGAAGGTAACTACGAAATGCCGTTCGCAAGAAGATGCGGCAGCATAATATTCAGCAAGATCACAACGATCCTCACCGGCCAGAAGGTCACCGATCCGACATCGGGCTTTCGGGCAATAAGCCGCAAGGCGTTTGCGTTTTGCGCGCGTGACATCTATCCGTCGGATTTTCCCGATGCGGACGTTCTGATTATGCTGAAGAAAGCCGGTTTCAGAGTCATCGAGGTTCCGGTGAAAATGCGACCAAGCGCGGGAAATAAGACGATGCATTCAGGCTTGAGAACAGTGTATTATGTTTTCAAGATGTTCCTTTCGATTTTTGTTACTGTTTTTCGCGAAATACTATGATTGGGGGGGTGCTATCGTGTCGCCAAAAGCTCGCATTTTCATAGGAATGGTCAGCGTTCTTCTGATTTTGTTCATTGTAGAAATGGTGAGGCGGAGGAAGTTGAGAGAGGAGTTCTCGTGGTTGTGGCTGTTGGCCGGTTTTACGGCGCTTGTGGTGGGTGAATGGTATGGACTGCAACTGTTCCTCACCCGAATCAGCGGGGCAGTCTCGTCTCTCAGCATAATCTTCTTCCTAAGCATCACATTCCTAATGGCAGTGTGCATCCATATGGCAACCAAAATCTCGCTATTGATGACGCAAGTAAAGAACCTCACCCAGGAACTTTCCATTCTCCAGAATGAGGTAAAAACGAGAAGTGCAAGCTCCTCGCAAAGCGCACGTTAGGCTGCAAACCGCAGCCCTTTTGGCCCTTCTGGCTTTCATATGCTATTGGAATTCACTCCGGGCCTCATTCCACTACGACGATTATCCAATGATCCTGGATATCGATTGGAACACCCCAAAGTATCTTCTCCACATTCTCCGGTACCAGCCTCAGCGTTTCGTGGTTTTCAGTAGCATCTGGCTTAATTACGCTCTTGGGGGATTGAATCCTTCCGGCTACCATTTTTTCAACGTTGCGGTCCATGGGTTGAACTCAGTATTGATTTTCCTGTTGGCGGAAAAATTGTTCGCATTTGGTTTCGCGCCGTCGCTGGGAACGCTCACCGGAAAATCTGTGCGAATGAATTCGCATTCACAGGTACCTTCCTTGACCGGTCAATCAAGGGGAAAACTCGGTGAACCGTCTGGTTCCGCCAGGCTGGCGGCTTTTGCGGTCGGCGCATTGTTTGCCGCTGACACCGCGCTTACGCAATCGGTGTCGTATATCCAGGGACGTTCATCCTCGCTTTGCACTCTTTTCTTCTTGGCTTCCTTTTACTCTTACTGCGCCGCCGCAGAACATGATATTGAGGGGACAGTGGGAGACAAGACAGGGAAACCAGTTTCACTCTTCGCTGCGCTCAGGAAGAAAGATTCTGACGGAGTCATGGCGGGAAACAAAATAATGACAGTCTTTCGTATTCTGTCGGCAACGGTCACCTTTGTGCTAGCCTGTATGACAAAAGAGATCGGAGTCACGCTCGTGGCTGTGCTTGTCATATTCGAATTCGTTTATGTTCTGAGATGCAGGGCCAGGAACTTGAGGGTGAACACAATCCTTCGGCTGCTCCCCTTTGCGCTTGTCCTAGGTTCGGTTTTCGTCGCGCGCGTTCTGCTATACGGCGCAATAGGAGAGGTTCGTTCCATCCGCGAATTTTGGCCTAATCTGCTCACCCAACTTTCCATCAATGTCACGTATATCCGAATGTTGCTTCTTCCTATCGGGCTCTCAATCGAGCATGACTATCCCATATACCATTCCTTGTCCGAGATACGCGTGATTTACTCACTAGCATTGCTGTGCGGCCTGATTGTTGCCGCAGTGGCCGCCGTCCGACGAATGCCTATGTTCACGTTCGGGTTCTCATGGTTTCTGATTACCTTGCTTCCCACAACACTTATACCAATATGGGATGTCATCAGCGAACACTGGTTATACCTGCCGTCAGTCGGCTATTTTCTGATGGTTGGGGGGCTCTTGGAGAATCTGGTACGGAGACATCTTTGCGGGAATGACAAGAAGCAGCGAGACGCCGTGGCGGTCATTATTCTGGTCGCCATATTCCTTTACGGCAGCGGGACCATATTGCGCAATACAGTCTGGCGGAACGGGGCCACGTTATGGGCCGACGCAGTTGAGAAAGCGCCTAACAGAGTGAGACCGCGCACAAATCTGGCGATGGCGCTTGCCGATAGAGGAGAAACACGAAAAGCAATAGACGAACTCAGGATTGCGCTCTCGATTGACCCGTATTCATATGAAGCGCACAGTAATCTCGGGACCATTTACTCGCGCGAGGGCGAATATGATCGCGCCGTGGAACAGTTTCAGCTTGCTATTGCGATTTTTCCCGACCCGTTCAACCCGCCTCCGATGGAGGTTATGAACGTGGCTCGCGCGTTCTACAATATGGGGCTCGCATACCAGCAAATGGGGAGGTTCAATAGCGCGCTTCAGGCATATGACAAGGCAATCAGGGTTGCGCCCCAAATGGGCGAGGCCTACAGCAACATGGGAACGGTCTATTTCGCTATGGGCCGCCACGCAGAGGCTGAGATGAGTTTTAAAAAAGCGCTGTCAATCAACCCGTCTCTCGATCTTGCGCGGAAAAATCTCGAGCTGCTTGAAGGCCTCACTCCTTAAGCGCGAGCTCCCGTGCGGAGATTCGGTATTTCCTCAGCCAGGCTGCAAACTCCTTGCCGCTGACTTTCTTCAGTCGGCGCATGTCCCTCCGCTTCTCCCACATTCGGGGGATGCCTCCCAGCGCAGCCCAGTATGCGCGGACGAGGACACGAGCAAGCCGCCCCAGGGACGCCTGGTCCGCAAATTTTCCCGAGGCCCCCTTCCCCGCCAGCGCGCCATAGCCCTGCAGCGCAAACCTGACACCCGTGTAGTAAACGCTCAGGAGCAGCGACAGGATCGGAAAATACTTGACGGCGATCCACACGCGGTTCCTCTCGACGTGGAAAGCTTTGAATTCCGAGTACCACCCTGCCGACCCGGAGATTTTGTGGTACACCACAGCGGTCGGCACATAAAGGCATTTCCAGCCGGCCCACCGCGCGCGAAGGCCGATGTCAGTATCATCTCCGTAAGAAAAAAATTCTTCGTCGAATAAGCCAATCTCGTCGAGCATCCGTTTCGAATAAATTGACCCGCAGCCGGGCGCAAAAAAGATTTCCTCCAGCTTGTCGTATTGGCCGGTATCCTTCTCGAACCGGCCCCGTCCACGATTCAGGCCGTCGGGATATATCAGATGGCCGACTGCGTCTATCAGTTCCGGCTGGTCATAAACCAGCAACTTCGAGGCGCACATTCCGACATCCGGATAAAGCTGCATCGGATTAACCAATTCCTCGAGCCAACGTTTATCGCAGGAGGTGTCATTGTTCAAAAGGGCGATATACTTTCCCTTTGCCTGCTCGATTCCCCTGTTGTTGCCGCCCGCGAATCCATAATTCTTGTCCAGTTTGATCAGCCGCACAAAGTCCGCATATTGTTCTTCGAGCAGCGCGTTTGACCCGTCGATTGAGCCGTTATCGACGACAATCACCTCGAAGTCGCGAAGGGTCTGCGCCTTCAAGGAATTCAGACACTCCTCGAGAAGATGTTTGCCGTTCCAATTGCAAATTATTACTGATACAAGGAGAGTTTGCATGCTTCCAATCATGTATGTGCTACTGTCTTTTCATAATTGAGGTTGCCGCTTGGGCGCATGATCTTAAGGGGTATCCCGCCGCCGTGGGATTGTGACTTTATGAGAACGGCCAAAACAAAGCCGATGAATCACTACCCTGCCGGAGTGATTCTAACATAAGCAATGATTGCTATCAATGTCTCTCCTCATCATAACTCCCCTTTGCAAAAGGGGGAAAAGCAAAAATCCCACCTGCTCCCCCTGAAATAATCCCCCTAACCCCGAGCGAATATCCCTGCCTCCACAAAAGAAATCCCCCCTAACCCCCCTTTGCAAAGGGGGGAAGGGGGGATTTGTGAGCGAGGTGGACCGCAAGGCCGCCTCACTTGTTTGACAGTGTGCGAATGTCAGTTCTTGATCTCAAGCACTACGGGTTTAGCGAAGTTCTCGACCGATGGGTCGTAGTATTCGTAGACGCGGGACACAGGCGTCTTTGCTTTGACCGGGAATTTCGCCCTGAGTTGGTACGAGAGTCTTAGTTCTGCACGCGGGCCGATCTTGCTGAGGTAAACGATTATCTGGCGTCCCGTCAGTGTGTATTTCTCGATTGTTTTTTGTTCGACCAGTTTCTGCAACCCGTCGGACTGCACTTCGAAGCCGGGGGGAACGCCCAAATCCACGATGACCATGTTGGCGGCTGCCGGCCGGTTATTGAATATGCGGACATTGCAGGAAACCATATCATCCTTCTCGAGGCGGGTCTTGTCGTAATTGACTTCAATCGTCAAGGGCTCCTGCAGCGCTTTCTCGTCAGCTCGCCATGGCAGGTAGTAGCGCCCGACAATCTGATAAAGCATGCTTCCCTTGCCTTCGAACCGGATTCTCACGTTATTGTTCCCCTTGTGCACGTGGGGCTTCAGGTCCACAAATCTCATCACATCGCTGTCGGCCGACGTAATCTTAATTGTCGTGACCGTCTTGTCATCGTGGCTGATGCTCACGTTCCCGTTGACATCCTCGGTTGCGTTGCCAAGCGCGATAATCATGGCCTTAAGGGCGAGCACGGTCGCCTGAGTCGAATACCATGTGCCCGCCGGGTCCTTCGCGCGTATGAGGTAGGTCATCGCCTTGTTGACAACATCGGAATGGCGGCCTGACCTGATGAACGCGATAGTCGCCATCGCAGTTGTCTCGATGTCGGCGCCTTTTCCGTTCCCAAATGTCATAGTTTCCAGTTTGGATTCCCAATGGATCGCGCCATTCTCTTCCTTTTTCAGCTCCAACAGTTTGAGGAACGCATCTTCGTTCTGCTTGTCGGCTAATACGAGCGCGTTTGCACAAAGTGCGAGCAGGTATGGATCGTTTGCCTCATTCAAGTGGTTCTTTATGTAACTCACCGCCTTCTGCGCCTCGGGACCGTTGTAGCCCGATTCCAGAAGCGCCCACGCTATGTATGCGGTCACGGGCAGGTTACTATTCTGAATGCGTCCCCAGCTTTCCTGATGCAGATAGGACTGATCTGGCGACCAGCTTCCGTCGTTTTGCTGCTTCGAGAGCAACCAGCGCTGAGTCCTGTCGATGACAGCCGGGTCAACCTCGTGCACTTTGGACATGTCCTTGAACTCCATGAGGCCATAGGCCGTCAGAATCTGATTCGCTGGCGGATTTCCGAACCACTCGAATCCGCCTCCGGCAACCTCGAAGCTCAAGAGCCGCTGATAACCCGTATTGATAAACCCCTCGGCCTTCATCTGCACTTCAGGCGTTATCTGTTTCGTGGTCTTCATGTAATCGACCACGAGAATGTTAGGATAAGTCGTCGAGGACGTCTGTTCGAAACAGCCGAAAGGCATTTGAAGGATGCTGTCAAGTCCCTCGACAACCTGGCTGAAAATGCCGGGATAGATTTTCACCAGGATTGTGCTTGCATCATCTATGGCGCCCGGCGGAATCTCAATGGTCTTTTCGACTGCGCCGGAGAGCCGGTCATTATAGTTGACAAGCGTTTCCTTGCCGTCGGGCAGAATCAGGACTTGCCGCTTAATCGCGTCATTCATCTTGCTGCCGAATCCGTGAACGGTCAGAGTCCGCCAGCCGACCTTCTTTGCCATGATAGTGAAATAGACAACCGCGACTTCATCTTTCTCGAGATCGATCTCCTTCACAGGATCGTCGAGTAGCTCGAACCAATCTTCCCGCGTGACTTCGAGTCGCACCTTTTGCGAACCGGGGAGATAATTGTAAACTGCGACAGGGATCGAGATTCTGTCGTTCTGGGTCAGCGCCGGAGGCAAGTCAATGTCAACAAAGAAATCCTGGAACACGCGCAGAGGGGTAGACACGCTCCCGAGCGCGCCGCCAAGCGAAGATGCCATGGTCGCCATGCGCCACGTCGTTATTGAATCGGCCATCGAGAGAGAGACGCGCGCGTCGCCGTTCGGGCCGGTTATGATGGCCGGGTTGAAGTATAGTGTTTCGGGGAAGTATTCGCGTATGCGCACCTGGGGCTTGTCTTCGCCTGAAACAGTGGAAGCGACACCCGACTTGGAAAGCTCATCCTTTTCCTTGTCGCCCACTGCATTGAAGGCAGCCTTCATTTGGGCCATCGGGGCCATGGCAGCCTCCTCGACCCTGCCGGCCATATCTGCCATACGACCGAGCAAGCGTCTTTCTTTCATTTCAGGCGAGTACGAGACTCTGACATCGTCCGTGGTGTTTGCCTTCTCGTCAGGTCCTATGCTCACGAGTTGGAATGTGAGATAGTCATTCCACATGAAGCCCGCGTTCTCCACGCGATAGAAATTCCCCCACGGGTCCTTTGCGTCCGCAGCCTTCAGGAGGCGTTCGTCAACGAGGACAGCGAGGCTCTCCCCCTGGGATGGGAATCGACTGTGGCGTTTCTGGAATCGTTTCAGCGCCTCTTCCACTTTTTTTGTCTTCTCACTCATGATCTTCTCTGCTTCTGTCCGGACAGCAGACTGTTTCGAGTCATATGTGTTGACTCTCAACGATGGCTCGCGGAGTGTTTCGGCAGAGGCAAGCAGAACGCGCGCAGCCTCCTTGCGCAATGATATTTCTTCCGGCCGGTTCGCCGGAGCATCCTTGAGGATGATGTCGTCGACATCATAGCCATGAATCTCATAACGAGGTTTCATGAGTTCTTTTTCGAGTGTGAAGTAGACCTTTTCGAGTCCGGGCTGCATCTCTTGAAGCGCGAAGACGCTTTCGTCAACGATGCTGACGCCGAGTGCGGCAAGCACTGGATGCCCCGTCTTGTCACGAACGAAGAACTGGATGCTCGCTTCTTCGCCCGGCCGGTATACGGCTTTGTCAGGTTTCACGTCGATTGTCAAATCATTTGCCGGATTGACATAAAGGAGCCGCGAATCACGGACAATGTCGGACGCCGGCGTTATCTGGTATGCGTTCATTTGCAGACTGCCGGAAAGGTCGGGCGAGAGAGCGACTTCGAGTTGGCCGCGTCCGTTCTGCAATTCGAGCGAGCGGGTCAGCACGGTCTGCCCTTCTTTTATAAGATCGACATACACGGTTCCCCTTGTGCGCGTAGCGAGAACCGTGGCTCGCACGCTGTCGCCGACTTTGTATAGAGCCTGGTCCGTGCGCAAGAGAATGTGATGCTCGCCCGGCTGCGCATAAAGGGTTATCGTTTTCTCGGCGCGATTGCCCTGTTTGTCGCGGGCGCTGACAGTGATGTCGTGTTGGTTGGCGGTCGGAGTCAGCTTAATGCTCGTGATTCCGAGCGCATCGGTTTTCAGACCGGTTATCTTCGTGTTCGTCGGGGCAATGCTCACGTCGACGTTGGCAACCGCGGGCCGTCCGTCAGGATAAGTGGCGACAATGTACACAATATTCTCGACGTCCGGCACGAGGGTTCCGCTTTCAGGAATCGCCACCACTATCAGCGGATCAGCGGCGACGTTCACGTTTCGAGTTATTCCTTCCTTGTGGTCGGCCCCATCGACTATTCGCAAGTCTATTTTGACAAACGCCTTCCCCTGCTGGAGCGGCTGGCCGACAAAATATTCCGGCAGCTTTGCCTCAAACGAGTAATGGCCTGCCGAATCCGTCTTCCCTTCCACGCGCAGAAATTGGCTGAATTCGACGTCGAATCTGGACAGTTCAACGACGACAATTCCATTGGTGACCGGTTTTCCGAAAAAATAGTCGCTTTGCACTTCGCCCCGGAGAGTTTCACCGGGCATGTAGTAATCCTTTTCCGTGGTCAGGTTAATCTTGAATTTCGGAAGGGCATAACGTTTCACCGTGACGTCCTTTTCGATTACGCTCTCCCCCACGGCTGCCCTTATTTTGTATGTTCCCACATTGACTTCATCAGCCAGCATGAAATCTGCGGCTGCGATCCCGAATCTGTCGGTCTTTGCGTTGAGCTTGAATACCTTGTTTCCTTTTGCGTCCTGGACTTCTATGAGCGCGCCCTCATTCGAAGCGGGCTGAAGGTTTGCGGTCAAAAGCGAAAGGCTGCGAATGTGTATGGTCTGGCCCGGCTGATACAAGGGCTTGTCGGTTGTAAGAAGGACCTTATAGGTTTTCTCGAGTCGGATGGGATTCTCAATGACATCCTCTCCAAGTGACGAGTTCACATGAACAACAAGGGTCTGTTGCCCTGTGACATTCTTGGGGATATCGAACGAAGCGTTCACGGTTCCGCTCTGGTCGGTGCGACCCCGAAATAGAGGGATTTCACGCGACGAACTCTTTATGGCAAAGGTTACGCCCGCGTCAGGTATTGGTTCGCCGGTTGAATGGTTGAGCGCTATTAGTCGCAGCGAGGGTTTGCTGCCAACCAACAGCCTGTCCGATCCGATTAGATGTGTTTCAAGTATGCCGACGGATTCCGCAAGGCTCTTCTTCCCCTCAATTTTGCCACCATCCGACAGCGTGAGGGTGTATTCGATGCAGTACAGTTGCAGGTTCCTGTCCGGCGCGGGCGCCACCGCCATCTGATATGTGTGGTTCTTTTTGATTGCGAACACTGTGCTCGACTTTTTGGCAACAGTCTTGCCTTCGAGACTGACTATGCTTACCTCCAATTGCCCCCATTCGGGCGCCCCGCTTTTCCATTCGACCGGAATCTCGATTTTTGCGGTGTTCGCGTCAATGCGTGCATGAATTTTCGGCTCGTCAATGGCTGCAACAACTGGTTGGCGCCCTTCTGCGGCGAGAGCAATGAATTGGTGGATCACTACAAGACTGAGCGCAAGAAGAATGAGAATTGAGCAGATGTTGAGTAATCTTAATCTTTTCATGGTTTCCGTCCCTCTTTCGTTTGCCGGCATACGAGATACCGACACTTGTTTGTGGACCGTGTTCCTGCCAGTATAAACGAACGAGGAGACAAAAAGATTTGTGATACAAGAATCCCTTCTTGAAAAAACCTTTGGGCTTGCCCTTGAAAGAAGGGACGTACTGGGGATTTCTCTACGCCATTCGGATGTTCATGATAGTGGGCACTTTAAGGCCCGCAGTGCAGGGAGAGTTCTTATACCCCATATCGGCCGTGATTCCACCGTCAATCCTGGCCGAGACGACGACAAAATCGAAGTCTTTGTCGAGGCATGTCGTGCGCCTGCCACCTTGAAAAAGAGCCTCAAATCCGTGCTTGAAGCTGCCTTCACCTTGCGTCCAGAGCGATTCCGCTATCGTCTCGTAGATCAGGGCGCTTTCGTCGAGAAGACGCTCGTCGTGGAGGAAAACGATGGCGCTGTCGATAGGCTCATCCGACGGCATATTCGCGATAACGAGCATTTGTGCGGATGCGTCGGATGGATTCAACCCGTATTTCTCGGCTGCGGGCGCGTACTTCTTGCCCCACATTCCGTCCGTCACCTTATCCCTGCCGAAGACATGATCGAAATAGGCGTCAAGGCAGACGGCCTGCAATACCTTCTGCGAATAGTCCAGTTTCGCCGAACTTGTGACCACGTGGCGGTAGCCCTTGTTCAGCATTCTATTCAGTGTCTTGATGATGTCCTTGCGCAGAACATAAGAATCATCCGGGCCGGGGTATGCGTCTCCGCTCCTCACCGAAATGATGTTTCTGAAGGAACCGAGTGTCTCGTCCAGGTCCCAGCAAATGATCTTCGGCTTCGTCATTGGTTTCCCCTTTCGAAAGACCAAGATCGACGCAAGTCGCCCCGAAAGTTTTCAGGTAGTGTATCATATTTCTGTAAGGTAATGTCAAGAAGTACACTTGTCATTCCCGCGAAAGCCGGACCGAGTCTTCTTGTCGTAACAGTTGTACCAGCAATGGATTCCCGCTTTCGCGGGAATGACGAAAGCGGGCGGAGATGACAAAATCTCAGGCTGAATATCACGCCCCAATCCGCTTGACAAGCTGCGTCATAGCCACATATAATAAAAATGCCCATTATACATGGCGTCAAGAGTTTCTGCGCATGGAGGAGAGCCCTCACCAGCCGTTATTCCCGCGAAAGCGGGAATCCATAATAATTGCGGCGAGGGACATGTGTAATTACTTATGACGTTCTGTATAGTAGGAAGATTGCTCTTCACCCCAGTTAATGAATGAAGAATCAGCAGACCAGTTTTGACTCACTAATCACCGGACTCGGGGAGCCGTTGTCGTGACGGCTCCGGAATCAGGTCAAATCATAGGAGAATAGTTATGACCGTCGAACGCGAGAGTATGGAGGTTGATGTGTTGTTTGTCGGCGGTGGCCCGGCGAATCTCGCTGCTGCCCTCCATTTGAAAAGACTTATCAGTAAACACAATGAAGATATCGAAGCCGGCAAGAAGCAGGGCGAAAAGTTCGGCGACGATTTCATGGTCGCTCTCATCGAGAAAGCGCAGGAAATCGGGCTCCACGGTCTATCCGGCGCGGTCATGGACAAGAAGACGCTCCTCGAATTGTTCCCGGACTTTGATGAAAACTGCGGCGCTGTCGACTGCAAAGTTGACTCGGAGGACGTTCTCTTCCTGACACAGACAGGTAAGCTGAAAGCGCCCATCACTCCTCCCCCACTGGACAACCACGGCTTCTACACCGTCTCGCTCGCCAAGTTGACAAAATGGATGGCGGAACAGGTCACGGAGGCCGGCGTGGATATTTTCGCGGGCTTCCCGGGTGTCGAACTGCTTTACGACGAGAACAAGGTCACCGGCGTGAGGACCGGCGATAAGGGCATCGACGCGGAGGGCAATCCAAAGTCCAATTTTGAGGCCGGAATGGACCTACTGGCCAAAGTTGTTGTGCTCGGTGAAGGCCCGCGCGGATTCCTCGCGAAGAAGCTGATCGAAAAATTCAGCCTTCAAAAGGGACGCAATCCACAAACGTTTGTCACCGGCGTCAAGGAAGTATGGCAATTGGCCGAAGGAAGACTGAAGCCGGGCCAAATAATACATACAATGGGATATCCGCACGACTGGAAGACTTACGGCGGCGGATTCATTTACAGCATGAAGGACAACATGGCGTCTGTCGGCCTGATGACCGGCCTCGACGCGCGCGACCCGCAGGTTGACCCACACCGCTACTTCCAGATGTTCAAGACGCATCCGGTCGTGAAAGACCTTCTTGCAGGCGGCAAGATACTACAATACGGCGCCAAGACGGTTCCTGTCGGTGGGTGGTACTCGGTGCCGAAAATGGCCGTCAACGGCTGCGTGCTGGTTGGCGACTCGGCAGCGCTCTTCGACCCGATGCGCATCAAGGGCATCCACCTCGCTATGAAGTCGGGAATGCTCGCCGCCGAGGCGATCTTCGAGGCGCTCGTGAAGAAAGACTTCTCCGAAGCACAACTAGGCAAATACGAACAGGCCGTCAAGAGCAGTTATATAAAAGAAGAGATGTGGAAGTCGCGTAACTTCCACCAGGGATTCCACGGCGGCCGCGTTGCCGGACTCGTCAATGCCGGTCTCCAATTCATCACCGGCGGGCGCGGCCTGGTTGACCCGATGACGACCGAGGAAGACTACAAAGCAACGGTCACCGTCGCCCAATACTATGGAGGAAAGAATCCCGAAGAGGTCAACAAAATCTCATTCGACAATGCGCTGACACTCGACAAATTGACCGACGTATATCAATCGGGCACTATTCACGAAGAGAAGCAGCCGTGTCACTGCAAGATTCTGAACCTTGACTACTGCAACAAAGAAGAAAACTGCAAGAAGAAGTACAACCGCTCGTGCGTGAAATTCTGCCCTGCGTTTGTGTACGAGGAGGAAGTCGACGAGAAGACCGGCAAGAGCAAGCTGAAGATCAACTTCTCGAATTGCCTGCACTGCAAGACGTGCGACATCAAATGTCCGTACGCCAATATCCTCTGGACCCCGCCCGAGGGCGGCGGCGGCCCAAAATACTCGCTTGTATAACCGTCCCTCTTGCTCACATTCAACTAATCCCCTGCGGCCAATACCGCAGGGGATTCTTCTTTGCCCTATTCCCGCGAAGATGTGCGTTTAACTACTCTTTATCAAAATCACGAATTCTTGTCGCGATTCTCGCAGCACATTGTATGAAACTCACACGGGCGCAATGAATTGCGCCCCTACAGGCATATACCAGAGATTTCTGTAGGGGCGCGATTCATCGCGCCCGATGCGGCGACTTGGTTGCGGCTTCGCTGCGCCGTGTCAATCCGTGGATAAGAATGACTCTTTTTCTTCTTCTCCCCGAATCCGTGAAATCCGTAGGCTGAGCCCCGCGAAGTCCCGCGCTTCGCGGGATTCCCAATGCTCTTTCTTTTGTTTGGTTGCGGCTGCGCCGCGCTGTGATCCCATCTTCTTCTTTTTCATTCGCGTCATTCGCTTTTCCATTTGTGTGATTCGTGATCCAACTCTTTTTCTTCTTTTTCCCTTTGCGACCTTTGCGCCTTTGCGGTGAAATCAGGCTATTAGTCCGTCTTCGGAATAAGGCAAATAAACCTCGCCAACTCGCCGGTCACATTCTTGAACTGGTGATATTCCTCAGGCGGGATGAATACGACGCTTCCGGCAGGAGCCGTTCGCGCTCCATTCTCTGATACAACATCAAGCTTTCCGTCGAGGATGAAAACCTCGTGTTCCCACGCATGCTTATGGTACGGCGTATTCCCACCTGGCCGCACGTCAAACACCCTCATATAGAAATTCTTTGCGCCGTCATCCTTCGATACCGCCCACCGGATGGCAACATCTTTCGCGCCCTCGTCCTTCACTTCCCGAAGCTCGATGTCCTTATAATTCGCTATCTTCATCTCAACCTCCTGTGAAACCGGTTTGTGGTCCAGGGTCGAATCTCAAGGGAACTGAACACTCAAGAACACCACTTGCATCGAAGTCGTGTCAAACCATACCCTCGTACGATTATAGCAGATAGCGTCGCATAGCGCGGGTAGGGCTCAGCCATGCAGATACACACGAGTGGACAAAGCGAGGCGAAGCCTAGTGTGCTGTCAATACAAAATGTGCGGGTATTGGCGCTTGGTTCTTCGTAGGGGCACGGCGCGCCGTGCCCTTACACATATCAACACAATTAACTTGACCTGACACTCGTTTTGTTTGTTTCATCCTTATGACTCCCGGCGATAGACATCTTTGCGATGACCGATCTTGACCACCCAAACGGTCATTTCCTCATCTTGAATCGAGTATACGATGCGGTATTTCCCCTGGCGCAGTCGGCACCTCTCGTATCCGGTCAGTTTCTCGCATCCTGCGGGACGAGGATTCTGGGCAAGATTCTTCTTGACAAAGGTGGGCGCGCCGATAAATGATAGTTTCGCCTTGTTCCTTTCGTCTTTCCCCTTTACTAGGAGGTGGACCATGAGCCGCCAGGATTTCGAGAAGTTCTTCAAGACCGAAAAGCAAAGGCAGTTTGACACTGACTTCTTCAAAGAGGCCGAGAACTACGAGGCCTGGGACGAGATCGATTTCGAGTCCGGCGAGGAGATTCTCGGCGAGCAGACTTTCACCATCAAGGCCGAGGACATGAAGTTTTTCGCGGAGGCGGTCCTCGATGATAACCCTCTTATGAACGATGAAGGGTTTGCGGAGAAATCCTTGTACGGAACGCTTGTTCCGCATCCGCTCTTCATTACACCGATAGGTTTCTGGTGCATCGGGGTTCGGGGGCGCGGCAACTGGGTCAGAACCCCCGGCGCGCGCAATCCGGGCCAGGACATCGAGGTTTACGAGCAGTTCCGCGTGGGAGAAACGATCCATATCAAGGCGCGCCCCCACGACCGGTACATCAAGAGAGGTAAGTATTATCTTCAATATAAGGCCGATTTCTACAATCAGGACAACGTTAAGAAGGCCACTTGGATCGCCACACTGATCCTTCCAAAGACAAAGGCCGACATAAGGGAATTTCTAAAGGGCAGGCGAGGTGTCGAAATATAGCGCGGCGAGGAGATGAGAGTCGTGCATACGTTGACATTCGATTCCGTTCAAGTGGGCGATGAGCTTCCATCTGTCAGCAGGTCGGTTACACAGGAAACTTTTTGGAAATTTGCGGTAGCTTCACTCGATTACAACCCTGTCCATTGCGACCCCGATTGGGTTGCGACGGCCCAGCCATTTGGAATACCTCAAACAGTGGCTCATGGTATGATGACCATGTCGTTCATGTTGTCGGTAGCATCGAGTTGGGCCTATCCGTCGGGGCTGAACATAAGGAAAATGACA
>JACRIR010000067.1 GCA_016215705.1 Candidatus Poribacteria bacterium
CGAATTCAATCCCGCGAAAGGCTATGCGGCCCAGTCTTTGCAGAGGATTTCGGCTTGTTCGAGGACGGTCTTTGTGGCTTTTTCCTGCTTGTCAGGTGGGTAGCCGTGTTTGCGGAGAAGGCGTTTGACGACTGTTCGGAGCTTGGCTCGCGCGCTTTCTTTCAGGGTCCAATCGATGGTCACGTCGCGCCGCACGTTTTCGACAAGTTCCCGCGCGATTGTGCGCAAGGTTTCGTCGCCGAGCACTTTCACGGCGCTGTCGTTCACTTCGAGCGCGTCGTAGAACGCCAACTCTTCTTCCGTGAGTCCGAGGTCTTCGCCGCGCCGCTGGGCCTCCCGGATTTGTTTGGCGAGTTCGATCAGTTCGCGAATCACCTGGGCCGCTTCGATGGCTCTACTTTGATACTGGCGGATGGTCTTTTCCAGCATTTCGGCGAACGAACGCGCCTGCACAACGTTTTTCCTTGAGCGCGCGCTTATCTGGTCGTTGAGCAGTTTCCGCAGAAGCTCCAACGCGAGGTTACGATGCGGCAGTCCGCGCACTTCTTCCAGGAACTCGTGCTTGGGCTTTCGGTACGCGATATTCTTCGGATCGCGTCTTCGAGACATTCGGCGGGAATACTGGGATTGATACGAGAGAGTGCCGTTCTCAGCCTCTCTGGCAAAATCGCATCGCCGTGGCTCGCGCGTTCCGAGAGGAGTTCACCGGGGGCGATGTCAGGGCCGGAAAGGCAGTCATAACCCAACTCGGAGAACCAGGATAAGGCGGCTGATTCCACAACTGATTCATTGAAGCTGTGGCTCATTCGCCTTGCCTCCTGCGCGTTCGCGTTCGGTAAAGTCGCTCAGTGAAGCCGCCCTCTTTCTCAAACGCCTCGGCCTGCGCCTTTATTTGGCGGTCCAGGAGAGAAACAGCTACGGCAATCAGAGCCAGTGCCCCATTCGCTGCAATTTCGGGGTAAGTGGACTCTGTGGACGACATGGACGACATGGACCTAGTGGACGACATGGACGGCGTGGACAGAATGGAAGAAGCAGGCTGTTTGCCCAGTCCATGTGTTTGCTTTACCCACTGTGCCATATCATCTGCGCTGACCGGACGATGCGCAATCAGTTCAGACCGACGAGGGTCTTCCCGCTCCCATATTTTCAGGCCGCGCTGTCGCAGAAAATCCTCATAATCCAGTCGCAATTCCTCCAGGCTAGCGGGCGCCAGGTTGGTCAGTTTCAGTTCCGTCTTTTTGGAGGTGCCGCTCGCCTGGCTCCCCTCGGAGATGTTCTGAACGCCGGAACGCGCTGCCTGCACCATCTGGTCATGCGTTCGCGTCCGCCTGTCACTGTAACGATTGCAGAAGCGCACCGTCACATCATAGACCAACTGCGCGACTTGAAAACTCTTCAGCTTCCGATACCCCCCATGCTTCGGAATCAGCGGTTCTTTGTCCATCTTGTCCACTAGCCGATTCTCCGAAAGATTTGATCGGTGTCTAACAGTCGCGGCCTGCTTTCGACTGATCTCCGACCCCAGGGGACGACGCAGCCTAAGGCCGTAAGGCAAGTGGGGTCGATGCACGCAAGCTCAGTCCCAAGGCCTCCTCCCAGGATTGCATCTCCGTGGCTCGCACGTCTGAGAGCAGTTCGCTGGGAGCGATGTCAGGGCCACAAAGCCTCGCATATCCCAATTCAGAAAACCAAGAGATTGCGGCCTCTTCTACAATTGATTCGGTAATCCCGCTTAACACCAGCCCAGTCTCCTCCAAGACTCGTCATATTTGTCTCTAATTACGTTAAGTCTGTCGAGGCTCTTATCGAAAAGCCCAGCACTCAATGGTGGCCAATCTGCGCCCGATTCCCTTACCTCCCTGTCGATTTCATTGACTATGTGGGTTTCGGTCATCGGTTGTTTCCAAGCGAACCGTCCAACAGGCCCCCAAACTCCGTGCCCCAGCTTTTCCAACTGATCGGCATGAATCAAAGCGCGGAGGTATTCGAACTTGTCGAAGTACCTTTCATATAGGGTGTCGTCGGGCAAAATGTCTCTGAAAGGATTGCGAAGCACATCATGAAGGTAGTCACTGACAGGCGCATAGTGGCGATCCATTCCTGGCAATCTCTGGGCAGTGTTCTTTTCAATAGCCCGTTCTGGATAAACCTCAAGAATCAGGGATTCATCCTGGCTGCCCCTTCTAATTCTTGGCTTTTGAAGCAACGAAGAAAAGGTCTCGTATTGTTCGCTTGCAAGAGAAGCGATCCCCCCGCCATATAGGAGAAGAAGAGCAGGATACAACCTTGCGTTAAGAAAAACGACTAGCCCATTTCTTTCTCCGGATGAATTGGCAACGCGTTCCAGAGAGCGTGTCCTGTTGAGGGTTTGACGAGATTCTTCGCTTCGCTCAGAATGACATTGCAGCCCAAACCCTCGCCCTGCCGTTCTTTCACAATTAACCAATCCCGCCGTGTCCAGAAGCTCCTAATCAGCTTCTCCTGAAGAGCCGTTGTTGTTGGCACTTGAAGTGCCAATCTGGCACTTCAAGTTCTGTAAGACATTGCGCATGTGAGTCTTACGTGAAGGGCGGTTCGCGAAGGGTCGCAGACCCGGCCGCCCCTACAAAAATCCGTGGAATTCGTGGTTGCGTCTTTCTTGATTGTTGGTATGCTGACGTATCCACTTGTACCTTTATGGCGCCAAAATGACACCTTAAAGAATCATGTTCGTCTGACGCCTCTCATCTGCGCCAATCTGCGAAATCTGCGGATCGGCTTCTTCTCCGTGTGCTCATTTCAAAGACCGAACCCCAACTTCTTGAGGTTTGCGCGAATGGCTTTTTCCAACTTTGCCGATTCGGTGAATTGTTCCTCAAGTTTGGCGGTGAGACGTTTCATTTTTTCGTCGAATGGTTCGCCGTCGTCCTCGACTTCTTCGGCGCCGACGTAGCGGCCAGGCGTAAGAACGTGACCGTGAGAGGCGATCTCATCGGTGGTTGCGTTTTTGCAGAAGCCCGCGATATCTTTGTATTTGCCGGTCTCTTTTTCGCCACGCCAGGCGTGATAGGTGGCGGCAATGCGGGCGATCTCTTCATCCGAAAGCTCGCGATGGATGCGGTCAACAAGATGGCCGAGCTTGCGGGCGTCAATGAATAGCGTCCAGCCCCTTCGGTCGCGGAATTTGCCGTTTTTCTTATTGCGCGTGAGAAACCAGAGGCAGACGGGAATTTGCGTTGTATAGAACAGTTGACCCGGGAGGGCGATCATGCAGTCAACGAGGTCCGCCTCGATGATTGCCTTGCGGATTTCTCCTTCGCCCACGGTTGGGCGGAGAGAGGAAGAAGATGTTGAAGAGCCTCAAGCAGCCAGTTCCTGCCTGACTGATTCATGGGCAGGTCGGAGAATGGGCGCGCAAAGCGCGCGGAGTCGCCAGCTAACGAGTTATATATGATTTTGGATTCCCGATGGGAGTCGGGGTTTGAGGGCTTTTCAGGGGTTGTTGTTCGCTGTGTTCCAGAAGCGCGATGCAAGGTTCATAGCTCAGCAGAGTCGCAACCAAATTGGCCGAATGAATTCGGCTCCACAGAAATCGTGGACGACATGGACGGCATGGACGGTGGACGGCATGGACGAAGTGGACGGGATGGACGGGCCGAGGCGAGAGAGACAAAGAGCGGTCGGGAGCATGATGGACGGGGTGGGCGGGGTGGGAGAAGGGTGAAGAAAGAGAGTTGGTTCAGGGTTAAAGGCAAAACGAAAAGGCCAAGAAACAGAGGGATTCTTCGCGTCGTTCAGACTGACAAAGGCGAGGCATGTGATTTCAGATTTGAAAGAAGATGCAAGACGCAAAGGTGGAATAACCGGTGATCTCGGATATCGCCCGGATTCTTCGCTTTGCTCAGAATGACAGAGAATGTGTCGAGATGAATGGGCTATGGCGTATTCCCTGGGGCCACATTCGTGATTCGTTTCGCATTCGCGCCATTCGTGATCTAATTCTTCCCTGGGCGGCTCATTTTGTGACGAGGCCTTTTTCGATGGCGTAGGCGGTGAGGGCGGAGGCGGAGTGGAGGTCGAGTTTCTTGCGGAGGTTGTCCCTGTGTTTTTCGACGGTTTTGACGCTGATGCGGAGGCAGTCGGCTATTGCTTTGTTCGTGTGGCCTTCCGCAAGCAGCTTGAGGACTTCTTTTTCCCTGTTGGTGACTTTGTCCCATGACGAACCCGGGACGAGAGTCTTTTTTCTGCCGCGCTCAATCTCCAGAAGCTCGGCCGGGATTCCGGGACTGAGATATCGATTTCCGGCCAAGACCGTTTTGATGGCTTGCGCCAACTCAGCCTGGGTGGCGTCTTTCAGGCAATAGCCATCTGCTCCCGCACGGAGCGCCTCAAGCACGTCTTCATCGGATTTGTGCGCCGTAAGCACGAGGATTTTTCTTTCCGGCGACCGGCGTTTGATCTCCTTGATGGCCGCAACGCCATTCATTTTGGGCAGTTCGAGTTCCGTCAGTAGAAGGTCGGGCTGCAGGGCTTCAACGCATCGAATGGCATCGATGCCGTCTTCTGCTTCGCCGACGACCTCGAGGTTGTCAGTAGATGTCAAGATGCATCGCAAGCCATTCCTCACTATTGTCTGGCTGTCGGCTATTGCAATCCGCACTTTTCCGTCCATAGAGGCATCCTTCTTATTTCGTATACATTCTAAATGCTAACAAACCTGATGCTGATAGGCAATATGAGGCGGGGGATTCCGACCGCGCGGATGTGACCGCAATCAAAAAGAAGAAATTCTGGAACACGAATATCATCCCGCAAAACGCGGGACGAATTACACGGATAGAGAAGAAGATTCGGATCACGAATGCAACGAATTATGCGAATTACACGAATACCGATTTCTCAATATCATTTCTGTTTTCGGGACAAGGACAGATGTTAGGGGATCGACGAAACGGTGCGCATATTTAGATATACGCAATAGTTTGCTATATGCGAAAATACGGTATTGTCCCCATAGAGGATGCACGCTCGGCATGCCAACCTTAATATAAGAGAATAAAGTGTATATGCGTATGTCATGGCCTCAGATAGGAGGCGAGACGCATATGGATGAGAATAGGGATGTTTGCAGTGTTTGCTAATTGAAGGAGGAAATCACCATGAGCTGGAAAACAATAAGTGTTCTGATTGGAGTGGCATTTGCGGCGAGTCTGTTCGTGTCGGCCCAAGTTCTTGGGGGCGAGTTGTATGGAACGAGCAAGACCGGCGAGAAGGCCGCTATGCACGGTATGTGCAAAGCAAGTGCACTGTTTGGCAAGGCTGTGAAGAGCGACAAGGGCGATGAATACGGCAAGATCGAGGAAGTCCTCTTCGGTGAAGACGGGCGGATTACTTACCTGGTCTTTTCAAGCGGCGGAACGCTTGAGACCGGCAAACTGATCCCAATCCCGTGGGCGGCCGCGAAATCCGGCATGAAGAAGGACGCGCTCTATTTCTCCATGGACAAGAGCTTCTTCGATAAAGCTCCGAGCTTTGCGAAGGATGAGTGGAAGAAATTCGAGGATGCCGAATGGACCAAGAAGGTGCACAGCTATTATGAGTCAGGCACATATACCGAAGGCAAGAAGGGGGAAGAGAAGCCCATGCACGAGCATTGGGGCGAACATAAATACTAGGATGTTGGCGCAAGGATGAAGTGATCCTGACTGATAGCGCTTCTCAGGCTTGGCGGAACGTAAGCGTGCTTACGCAAACCGCCAAGCCTTTTTGCTTGTGGGCAGAGGCTAGCCGGAACGGTAACCGTCCAAGAGACGTAGGCGCCTAAGAATTGCGAGACGAATTCAATGGCGGCGCTTTGCCTGTATTTCGAGCGTTCGGTCGAGGCTCTTCTGCAGAAAATTCTTGGTGGTTGCAGTCGCTTCGTTTTGCGAGGTCGCGCTGAGAAGCACTTCGAGAGTCGCCACGTAAGAGTCGAGGACGGCAGATTTCTCTTGCGGGGTGAGTAGACGGGTTTGACCGGAGAGGCCGGGGAATCTTACCGGGCGATCCAGAATCTGCTCGAGCCGGTCGACAAACATGAGCGAGTGCATGAAGGAGACGCAAAACTCTTCGATGCTCCTATGGGAATGTCCTCCCTTCATTCCGTCGATGAAGTTGCTTTCGTTGATGAAAGCGAAGAAGGGGCAGTCTTGACAGCTTTTTTCGGGACTGCCGGCAGGGGCAACGCCGGTCATGGTAATCATGAAGCGCTCATAGGAGAAGTCGTCGTATTCTTTGAGGTCTGCGAAGAGGTCCCGAACATCCGTGTCTTTAGCGAATCTGCTCTTGTCCACATATATGTGGATGGCTTCGTGGGCCGCAATGGTTTTCAGCTCGGCAAACGGTTCCTTTTGAAACGCCTCAATGTAGAACCAGATGTCTTTCTCGTCTTCGCAAGCGACGGCGTTGCGCACGTTTTCGAAATCAATGATATTGACATTTTCAACGAGGTCCACGTCGAAGAGCGACTCGACTGAGTCGACCCCTTCCGCAATCGCATTGAGACGCTTCTCGAATTCAGCCGATTGACATTCAAGCGATTCCAGTCTTGTTCCGAGATAGCGAAAGGTAACGCTGTCGCGCCGTCGTCCGGTGTCAAAACGGATGGTCCGCAAAGCGCGGTAGCTCTCTTGCTGAACAGGCGCCGTATAGGTTTTGCCCTCTGACTCAAACGCCACCAGAAACTCGCTCTTTTGACTGATAGCATCTCCCGTGACGGTCGGAAAGATGGAATAGCATGCAGGGAGGAACTCTTCCTCTGCGGGCGGCTCACTGCTTGAACCGGATTCTCGCGCATGGTCCTCGCTGAAACCGGCGTCAACGACTTCTTCTGTCTTCATATTCCCGAAGTATCTCAAGGTGACCGTCCCGTCCGCATTCCTTCTTATTTTGCTCATTCCGTGCCCATCGACGCTGACGACCATGTCTTCTTCCAGAAAAATTATCATCCCTCTCACATGACCCTTCACAATCAGTTTTTCTTTTGTCTTCAGGGATTCTTTCGTGAAAACGGATTCCTGAGTCTTGCCGTCCACGACGCTAAAAAGCCGAACGAGTTTTATTTTGTCTGCGATCTGGCGCCAATCGGTCAGGCCTTGAGTCTCGTGAGTTTGTGAGGCGGCTTGGCAGGCTGTGGAAGGCGGTTGTCCAACTTCCTGGGCATAGCATGTCGCGAGGTCGGAGAACACTCCGAACTGGATAAACGCGATTGCAAAAAAGATGGTCGCTCGGGTTCGCATATCCGCGAAACCTCCCGGCTCGATATGGGTTTGACCCTGGAAAATATCGGCCAGATTAACTGACTTCTCGGATAGGGCAAGCGAATTCTAAGCGGATTAAGCTACGGAAGTGCTTCCGTTTAATACATTTAGAAACGCCGGATTCCTTTCCCAAATTGCATTCTACAGGATATATGGCCGTTTGTCAATGGTTTTGTTCCTAAGAAGTCAGGTTTATCAGTTTGACAGTTTGAGGGTTTGACGAGATTCTTCGCTTCGCTCAGAATGACATATGCGGGCATACTGGTTCTTGTAATGACACATGTGGGTATACTTGTCCTTATGGAGTTTATGCAAGATCACTTTGGGACTGCTGTGCTAATTGGATGCGAGGAGATGTTTGATTAGCGCGAGCAGTTTTCCCTGGTCTACGGGCTTGGGGATGAAGCCGTCGGGAGGGGGCGTGTCTTTGCGGGTCGAGAGGAACTTCAAGAACTCGTCCGGATTGCCTCCCAGGCCGGTTACACCGGTGACAATAACGATGGGTATCTTTCGGAGGTCTGAGTCTTCTCTTATCTCGCGATAAAACTTGACGCCAGATTTCTCAGGCATTGTGATATCGAGGGTGATGAGCGCCGGAGGGTCGGCTTTGGCTTTCTGCAATCCTTCGTTTCCGTCCTCTGCCGTGTCCGCTATGTATCCGTTGTCTTCGAGGAGGGTCGAGAGGTACGCTCTCTCATCGGGCTCGTCGTCGATGACAAGGATTTTCTTATTTGTATGATCCGTCACGCGTCCTCTAAGTCCGCACCATTGCGGGCGCAATGAATTGCGCCCCTACCACTTTGTCAACACTGGTTTGTCGCTTTCTGAAAGAGCGCAGCCCCGCCGAGGCGGGACGCCCCTGCAAAAGCGCGCATCTATGCTCACAGCGCGGCATAAGTACAATCAAAGCTTCCGTCGGAAGTTTTGTCACAGCGTGTAGGATTCTTCCGATTGCTCCTTTGGCCGCTTGCGGGGGAGTTTTACGGTCAACCGTGCGCCTTTATTGGCCTCGGATTCCAATTGGATGCTGCCCCCGTGGGCTAGCGCGATCTTATTGGAAATAAACAAGCCCAGCCCCGTGCCGCCCGCCCCTTTCGAGGAGAAGAAAAGGCTGAATGCCTTTTCTCTTGTCTCCTGATCCATGCCGATGCCATTATCTTCGATCTCGAAGAGCACATGATCGGGATTGCCCTTGAGCCCGAGTGTTATATAGTGAGAATCCTTCTTCTTGTCAACTCTGCACGCATCCAGCGAGTTTTCCAGGAGGTTCACGAGGAGCGAGCGAATCGCTTTCTTGTCACCCTCGAATGTGCCCGCATCACGGTCGAAATCCCGCCGGAATTCGATTCCTCGCTCTTTTGCTTTGACTTCCATTATACCCGACACTTCCTCTATGGCCTCGACCGCCGTGATTAGCTCCCAGTCGGGCTCCCGGTCCTTGGCGTAGTACAGGATGTCCAGAACCATGCTGCGGATGCGCGACATGTTGCGCTGCACCATGTCCCATCCCTGTTTGACCCTGTCCTGCTTGTTTTTTTCGAGGCCGGTGTTCACCATGTAGATGCCGCCGTCGAGGCTATTGAGGAGGCCCTTGATACCGTGTGAAATCGATCCGATGAGCAACCCGAGGGAGGTGAGCTGCGATTGGAGTCGCCGAATCTGCGTGATGTTTGTGCTCATTTCCATCACGCTTTTTATTTCGCCGTCGACCTCGCGTATCGGGGTCGTATAGACCACGACGTTTACTTGTTCGCCGGTCTTCGAGGTGACGACCTCTTCGCTCTGGTGCACCTTGCCATCACTAAACGTAGCCTGAACCGGGCAGGGGAGGCATTCCTCACCGCGGTGCTTATACACTTCGTAGCATTTGCAGCCGAGGCGATCTCCGAAATCCTCTTTGAAGCGGCTATTCGCTTCGATGATACTAAGTTCCTGATCCTGGATGGAAATGTAACAAGGAACTTTCTCAAAGATCAAGCGATACCGCTCCTGGCTCTCCTTGAGCTGGGTTTGGAGTAGCTTTATCTCGGTTATGTCAGTCGACATTTCCAGGACAGACGTGATCTCGCCCTTCTCGTTTCGGATGGGTGTAGTATAGACAATCACCGAGACGTCTCTGCCGTCGAGGGACTTGACTTCTTCCTCGCTCCCATGCGATATGCCGTCTCTGAAGGTGCGGTCAACGGGGCAGACTTCGCATCTCTCCGAGCGGTGCTTGTAGACCTGGTAGCAGTAGCGGCCCTCAAAATCTCCGAAGTCATTTTTGAACCGCCGATTGGCCTCGATGATTTTGAAATTCCTGTCCTGGACCGTTAGGTAGCAGGGCATGCCGTCGAAATACTGACGATATGGTAGCTCCATACGGTCACCTCCTCCCAAGAAGAAGGCGAAAGGCGATTTCCCTATTTCTTCTTTCCGTCGTGCGCGACGCCGAGAATCTTGTGCATGTTCAATATGAGCTCTTCGTTGGCGACCGGCTTGTTCAGATAGCCTTCCGGCGGAGTCACGGGCCGATCGTAGATGAGCCTGCGCAGTTCCGGCTTGCCCGTAATGATGCAGACCTTTATCGCGCTGAGCTCAGGGTCCTTGCGGAGAATCTCAAACACTTCGCCGCCGTCTTTGCCCGGCATCGAAAGGTCCAACGTGATAAGATTCGGCTTCTCCTTGCGGGCGAGGGCCAATGCTTCGTCCCCATCCCTGGCGAGGATCACGGTTGCTCCATTGTCCTCGAGGACGGTGCTGAAGAAGGCGAGCGTGTCGGCCTCGTCGTCGGCGAGCAATATTTTGTAACCCACAAGTGTTGCGACTTCGGCCGCGGCCTTGCGTTTCTCCGGCACAACGAGGGCGTTTGCCACAAGATTCACCAACTGGGTCACCTTCATGTCCAGTTTATAGTGTCTGATCAAATCGCTCAGTCCATCCACGCAATTGTGACATGAGGTGACAACGGTCTTTGCTCCGGTTTCCTTGAGTTGGTTCGCCTTTATGATTGCGGACTTGAGGCGCCTTGGCGTGTACTCCGACATTGACATGGCGCCGCCGCCGCCGGTGCAGCAGAAGTTCTCCGCGCGGTTGGGATACATCTCGCGGAAATCCATGCATACCATGTTAAGCAATTCGCGCGGTTCTTCGGTCAGGCCGCAACTTCGGGCGTTGTTGCAGGAATCG
This sequence comes from Candidatus Poribacteria bacterium, assembly GCA_016215705.1. GTDB lineage: Bacteria > Abyssobacteria > SURF-5 > SURF-5 > SURF-5 > JACRIR01. The sequence continues at coordinate 10,449 of JACRIR010000067.1, forward strand.
TGGAAAGTCACCGGTTCGGGGTTCTTTGTTTTGTCAACCTTAATCTTCCCCTCTTTGATATAGCGGAGCATCGAGATGACAGAGCTTTCCATTTTGAAGTTAACGTCCTTCTGACCCCAGTTTTGCCCTTCGCAGCGAGTTGAACGGTAGCCGTGCCCGCACTCGGAAATCACGAGTTTCTTGCCGCGAAGGTTTTCCGTCGCTTCATAGCAGCGCCTGGCGACGGCGCCGCCGAGTTCGTCGTCTCCATTGAACAGCCCGAAGTTGGTCATGTCCCAGCCTTCGCTGGCCATGGTCCAGTTTTCGCCCGCGAAATGGAATATCTTGGCGGCGTCGGCGATTGTGCGCGGGTCGTACTTCGCCTCGCGAGGATTGATCGAGTAGACTACATCGCAATCCATCTTGTCGATAGGGATTTTGATCGAGGGGTCGTCGTACTCGCTCTGAAGCTCTTCTTGCATCCACTGCAACGTGTCGAGAAAATCCTCTTTCAGGACTCCCATCTGGTTGCCGATCTCCCATTGGTCTTTCGCGACAACCGCTACGCCTTGCGGCATGACACCGACGGAGACAAGCAGCCCGCGCGCCATGCGGTTGAACGTTGCCATATCGACGCCCATGGGGCAGTTGATGGAACAACGCCGGCAGTTTGTGCATTTGCCGAAGACGGTGTCTTTCAGTTCCTCGAGTTCATCATCGGTATAGAGACTACGCGCGCTCACCCACCATGGGAATTTCTTGCCAGTCCAGTCGATGTGGGCTTTAAAGAGTTTCCGCAGTTTGTCCGCCTTATACGACGGCATATACGACACATCGCCCGGATTCGCCAGAACATAATGGCACTGATCGGTGCACATTCCACAGTGCACGCACGCTTCGAGCGACCCGAGAATCTGGCGGCTGACCTTTTTATGCAATCGCTCGATGACCTTCTCGCACTTGTACGACCTTTTATTGCTCATGTCGTTGCTCCTTGAATTAGGAGTTCACGGTTTACGGGCGACGGTTTGCAGTCTGAGCCGAAACCCTGAACTATACCTTCCTTTTGACCCGAGATTCGAATTTCTGTGCGTCCCATTCTCGTTCTTTGCCCATTCTTGTGTCACTTGCCTTCTACTGATTTGATGCGTGTGAACATTCGGCCCAGAGGCTCATTTCCCGGATTGAATGGGAGGGGGTAAACGCCCCGGTGGCCGAGAGTTTTTCCAAGGTACCACCTCGTGAACGGATAGAATATGTAATGCGAGATTTTGCTGAAAGGAACGTAGAACAGGAAGAAGGCGGTCAGGAAGAAGTATCCCAACAGCCAGAACTCCGTTATGTCGCTATTGTTGGGCGCCGCCTTGAACGCAAAGGCGAGCCAGACCACCAGCAACGCGAGCGAGAAGTAGTCGTCCGGCGTGCTGATTGCCCGGATATACGGCGACACAATGCGGCGGATGAGGCGGCCTACTCCTACGAGGAAGCCGAGAGCGAACAGTGTTTGCAGCGCCATGATAATCAGCGGGCTCGATATCAGTTGAGGCAAGTAAGGCAGGACGATTGACATCGTGATGGAAGTCGCGACGGCCACGTGAAAGATGCCGAATTGCAGGTAAAAGAAAGGATGCTGGCGGGTGCTCGGCATCGACCACGGCATGAAGATGTTGAACAGCGAGTACACAGCGCCCCTTTTCGCGTTGGTGTCCCGGTTGCCGGTCGGCGCCTGGCGTTCCTTGCCCGCTTTGAAACTCAATATCCATCTGACTTTAAAGAAATACACGAGCGCCATGAACGACAACGCAATGAGTTGAAGTTTGTCTTCCGCAAAACTTAGAAGCGCGCTCGTGGTTTCGACGTTTGTGCTTATGGCGTGTATGGTTTCCATTGTCTCCCTCTCCTTACAAAGTATCCATCTTCTTCTTGAACGGCACATAATCGCGGTAGTCAATCACGCAAATAATCACTTCCTTCAGAGAAGAGCCTTTCTCGAGGAAGGATTTCATGCAATCGAGCATGACATTGGCGGACAGATCGAGCGGAACGCCGTAGAATCCTGTACCCATTGGCGGGAAAGCGAGTGTCTTCAAACCGACCTTGTCGGCTGTTCTCAGAGAGGACATCACGCACTCGCGCAGCTTCTTCTCGAGGTCGGGCTCCTGGAACTTCGGGCCGCAAGCGTGAATAATGTGTCGAGCGTTCATCTCGCCTGCGCCGGTGATCACGGCCTCTCCCATCTTTATCTTCCCAATCTTCTCGAGCTCTTTCTTGATTGAGGCGCCGCCGCGGCTCTGGATCGCCGTGCCATAGCCGGAGCCGATTTCGAGGTCTTCTTTGGCGTAGAAGACAAATGCGTCCACCGGCAAAGCCGTCAGATCGCCGTGCTGCAGTCTTATAACCGTCTTGCCTGCCTTCTTCTCAATCGGCTTGCAGGCCATCCCTGTTGGAGACACCTGTACTTCCATGAGCTACCTCCTTGAATTTCACCCTTGAGGGTTTATGGTTTATGGTTCATGGTTCATGGTTCATAGTTCATAGTTCGTGGTTTGTGGTCTGTGGGTAACCGTCAAACATCCCTATGACTATGAAGCAAAGACTTAGGACAGCAGCAATTTTCGTGGTTCCCGTTTGCCTCTCGTCTCCATATCCTTTGCCCGTTCAAGCCTCGCGCTGTCTTTTCACGTGCACTCGTCTTGTGACTTCTGCCATTCGTCTTTCTTGACTCGTGGCTCGCAGCTAGGCACTCGGAATTCTGCGCCTTGTGCGGTCCCTTTTCGCTTTTTGCCCTTTTCGCCTTTTCCCGCCTTGTTTGATTCCCGCATCTCTTTCGCAATCACCTGTCCGATCTTGTGGCCGGCCAGATCGGCCAGAGTAAAGGCGTTGAAAGCTTCCTCGATCCTCTGGTTGAGGAGAACGTACAAGGGACGGCATTCGCACCATTCCACTTTCATGCACGAATCGGTGTCTTTGACGCAATGCACAATATTGATGGGGCCGATGGCCGCCTGTACTATATCGCCGACCTTGATCTTTTCCGGCGCCCTCGCCAGGAGATAGCCGCCCTCTTTTCCGCTCATCCCCTTGAGCAGCGACGCATTTTTGAGTGGAATAACCAATTGTTCGAGATATCGCCGCGTGACGGACGTCTTGGCAGAGATATCGTTCAGGTTGATGGGCTTGCCGTCCTGGCCGCTACGCGCAATCTGAATCATTGCGCGCAATGCGTACCTTGCGCGTGTATTGAGTTTCATTGAGTTACAAACAGCCTTTCTATATACACATTTGGAGCTTCAGATGAAGCCGGATAAGGACGGATTCGTTCATCCTGTCATTCTGAGTCCCTTCACCGTTATTCCGACCCTTTTCATGTCATTCTGACCCTCTTCATGTCATTCTGAGCGGAGCGAAGAATCCCGCTTTCAACTTTCCTCTCGTTTGATTAGAGACCATGAACTCGGCGCCTTGCGCGGTATAGTCCTAGTATTACTATCGAAATGCTAGGAATTAAAATACCATAAAAACCGCCCGCTGTCAAGTGTTTTCTCGAGAAAAATTACTGGAAGAAATCACTAATGTCAGGTCAAGTTAATTTTGTTGGTACTTGTGGGGGCACGGCGCGCCGTGCCCCTACGAAGAACCGCGCGTCAATACCCAAATATCTTGTCATGGCATGATACTATCTGGAGGAGGCAGGTTCGCGGGTCACCTCGCTGAAGAATACCTTGGAGGCGCCGATCTCGCTTGTCTCGCCCACTATCTCGAACGCTCCGGTTGTTCGGATATCATCGGACGAACTGCCAATCATAACCTCGATTGCGCCGGGCTCGATTATGAATCGCATATCCTGATCATAGAAGCCAAGCTGTGCAACGAAGAGCTTGAACACGACCGTTTTCTTCTCACCCCGGGCGAGTGTGATTCTTTTGAATCCCTTGAGTTCTTTGACCGGCCTGGTGACGCTCGCTTTTACGTCGCGCACGTACAATTGCACGACCTCGTCGCCTTCACATTTGCCAATGTTCTTCACATCGACGCTGATCTTGACTGTTCCCTTTGCGTCCGTGTTGCCGGGCTCTATTCTCAAATTGTCGAACTCGAAATGAGTGTAGCTGAGTCCGTGACCGAACGAGAAAAGCGGCCGGGCGCTCAGGTCGACATAATCACCATAGATGACCGAATTGCCGCCCGATGGTTTGTGGTTGTAATAGGACGGAATCTGGCCGACGCTCCGAGGGATCGTTATCGGAAGCTTGCCACCGGGATTGCAGTCTCCAAAGAGCACGTCGGCAATCGCCTGTGCGCCCTCTTCTCCGGGCAGCCATGCTTCCAGTATTGCGGGCGCATTGTCTGTGATCCATGGAATCGACAACGGTCGTCCATTCACGAGAACGACGATCACCGGCTTCCCTGTCGCGCAAACGGCACGGACCAGGCCTTCTTGCACACCCGGCAGCCCGACATCGGCTCGGTCGCGAAACTCGCCGGTTGTGCAGTCGAGCGTGAGGCCGGATTTGCCCCCTGCAACCACGATCGAGATGTCTGACTTCTGAGCGGCTTCAACAGCCCCGGCGAAGCCGTCTGTCGAGTCTCCCATGACTTCGCAGCCTTTCGCGTAGTGAATCGAGGTTGCCGAAGACACTTGCCGCCTAATGGCTTCGAGGACACTGGTCATGCCGACGGAAACATCACCCGGTCCGATATCGGTCTCGACCGGAATATCGGACTCGGCCGACTCCTCATACATTCCCATGGGCATGGAGATGTGAGCCGGATGCGAATAGTCGCCCACCATGTTTCTTATGTCATCCGCGTTTGGCCCGATGACAGCGATGGATGACAAGTCCTTCTTCAGCGGGAGCAAACCGCCTTCATTCTTGAGGAGTACTATCGATTTCTCCGCGATTTTGCGGGCGAGAGAACGCTGAGCAGGAGTATCAAACACACCGGCGACTTTGGAAGGCTCGACGTAGAGATTCTCAAAGAGCCCCAACTCGAATTTCATTCGCAGGACACGGCTGACAGCCTGATCGATCACGTGCTCGGTGATAAGTCCTTTCTGTATCGCCTGTCGAAGGGGCTCGCCGTAGCAATCAATGGCCGGCAATTCGACGTCGATGCCGGCGTCAAGAGCCTTTACAGCGGCATCGGACTTGTCTTGTGCGACGTGGTGATACTGGTCCAGCATTATGACAGTATGGTAGTCGGAGACAACGATGCCGTCAAAGCCCCATTCTTCTCTCAAGATTCCCGTCAGAAGTTCCTTCGAGCAACCACAGGGAATTCCGTCGAGCTCATGGTACGCATTCATGACGGAAGCGGCATTGGCTTCTTTTACCGCCGCCTCGAAAGGCAGAAGGAACACTTCGCACAGTTCGCGCCGGCCGATGTGGGCCGGCGCCCAGTTCAGGCCGCCTTCGGACACGGCGTAACCCACGAAATGCTTACAAGTAGCGGCGACACCTTGTTTGAGGTCGGCCCCTTGAAGTCCTCGGATATACGCCACTCCCATTGCAGACACCAGGTATGGGTCTTCCCCGAATGTTTCCTCCGTGCGTCCCCAGCGAGGGTCCCGGGCAACGTCGAGCACCGGAGACAACCCGTGGTGCGCGCCGACAGATCGCATTTGGAGCCTGACGTTGGACATCATCTCCTCGAGAAGTTCCGGCGCCCAAGTGCTTGCCGCGCCTATCATCTGTGGGAAAATCGTCGCGTTCCTCGCCATGAATCCCATGCAGCACTCCTCATGGACCATCGCAGGTATTCCGAGGCGCGTGTTGTCCACCAGAAGCTTTTGCAGTTTATTGTTCAGCCTGGCTATTTCGACGGGTTTCAACGTGCTCGCGCCCGCTGGAAGGGATATCTGCCCGATTCCATCTTTCATTCGAGCCTTCATTCTCTCCTCTGAAAAGGTGAGATTATCGAACGGCTCGACGCCGCCAAGTTGCGCTATCTTTTCATCCAGCGTCATCCGCGCCAACAGATCGGCCACTCGATTCTTTATTGATTGACCGGGATCAAGATAGATTGTCTTCTCGCCATCAGTGTTCTTCATCCTCCTGCTCCTTTCGTAGCTCGGTGTCGACAACACTATACCAAAAAGCGCTCGCAAATTTCACGAATATTGAATCCGGATGTTCGCTCCTGCTATAGTAGGCTGAGATAAGGAGGGTGCGATATGCCGTCAAACTATGAAAGCTTCTGGAACAGGTCCAGCTATGCGGTAGTGGGCCACTCCGCGAAGGAAAGCTTCCCAAAGATTACCTACGGCGAGCTCAGGAAAGCGGGGAAGAAAGTGTTCGCGGTCGATCCCAGCGCCAAGGTCATCGAGGGAGAAAAGGCTTATCCCGATCTCGCCTCGTTGCCCGAGAAAGTTGAGGCGGTGGTCATCGAGACGCCCAAGGAAGAAACCAGGGACTGGGTGGCCAAGGCCGCGGACGCGGGCATTACGAGCGTATGGATTCACATGGGTTGCGAGACGCCCGAGGCATTGGAACTGGCGCGGAAGAAAGCATTAAATGTCTGTTACGGAACCTGCGCTGTCATGTACGTAGTCCCGGGATTCTCTTTCCATTCCATCCATAAGTGGATCAGCAAACTGATTGGGAAGTATTGAGAGCTGCTGCATTCTTTCATTTATCGATGGGATTCCGAATGCATTCCCTCGCGCAGCATGCGGTCGCGATGTAAGCGGACTTCTTCGTTGTAACAGTCAACCGGCCACATTGCGCCACGTGCATAACAGGCATTACAGAAGTCGCACTGGGGCCCCTCTACGCCTTTCCGCATGTGCCGGTACAGAAACGGGTCGGCGATAAGCGCGCGAGCGACGGATACCATGTCGCATCCGCTGCTTGAGATGGCGTGCTCCATTGCCTCGCGGTGGATGAAGCCGCCCACACAGATCACGGGGATTCTGAGCGCTTGCTTGAAGAGCCTCGAGTAGCGCAGGTTGAAGCCTTCACTGTAGCCCGCGATCCGATTGAGTCCACAATCCAGAATCGGCGCCAACAGACGGGCAGACCCGCGATGGTACCACGGCAGATTCGTACCCATGCCGACTGTCGTAACGGTCGAAAAGAATCCCTTCCAGCGACCTCGTTCGAAGGTAAACCCGGACTCATAGTGCCCCGCTGATATCTCGACGGCATCCACGCCTTCGGCCTCCATTCGCCTGGCGATCTCGACCATGTCGTTCGGCGTGAGTCCTTTCCGGAGCGGGAGGTCATCCGAGCCGTTGATCTTCAAGATGATCGGATAATCCTGCCCGACCCTTTGGCGAATGGCGCGGTATACCTCGAGCAAGAGACGCAGGCGGTTCTCGAACGAGCCGCCATATTCGTCGGTTCGGCGGTTAGTGTGCGGCGTGAGAAACTCGTTGAGCAGGTAGCCGTGCGCGGCATGGATTTGAATACCGTCCAAGCCGGCTTTCCGGCAGCGAGTGGCTGCTTCGGCGAATCCGCTGATTGTGCGCCGGATTTCCTCGAGAGTGATTTCGCGCGGGCGCACACCCAGTGACGGCTCGAAGACGGCGGAAGGCGCCACGGCGTCTTTTCGTCCGACGAAACGGGGGATGGCCTGCCTGCCGACGTGGTAGATTTGCATGAAAACTTTCGAGCCATGATGGTGAATTGCATGCGCGAGCCGGCGCAGCCCCGGTATCTTGTCGTCGTTGTCTGCGCCAATCTGTCGCGGGCCCGCTTTAGAGTAGATGTCGAAATATGCGTTTCCAGTAATTAGAAGCGGGGTTCCGCCTTGAGCAATCTGCGCGTAGTATTCGATGAGCGAGTCAGTCACAAAACCGTCTTCAGTGCAGCGAGTCTCCGTTGTCGCCGATTTTGCCAGGCGACCCGGCAACTCCAGTTTTCCGATACTGATCGGCGTAAAGAGGGAGCTTTGGGCCATTGAGATTTTCTCCATTTGAACATCAACAGCCAAGCATTAGCGCTTTTTGAGCGAATGGTTCTTGAATCCCTGACATGTTTCCATGACGGCCCTTTCTATCGGTGTTCGCTCGACGGCGGAGGCGCCGACGAATCCTTGGGCATCGGTTTTCTCGTATATTATTGCAGTGCTCTCGGGATCATAGAATGGGCCGCCGTGAAGCAGGCAGATGACTTCCGGATTCTTGCGCCTGGCCGCCTCGATGGTGTCCTGTGATTTCTTCAGCAGCGAGTCCATGTCCTCCAATTCGATGAATCCGGTTAGTCCTCCCATAGTGGGGCCGACGTGCACGCAGATCACATCAACCCCGGCGCCTGCCATATCTGTCGCATCCGCCGGAGTAAAGACATACGCCATCGTGAATACATCATGGTGTCGCAGCAGACGTATCATCTCGACTTCCCTTGGCCATCCCCAATGTTCGACGCCGTAACCGGGCGCCATGTTCTCATTAAACTTCCTGAGCGCCATGCCGCCTTCGATGAGGTTCTCATAGAGGCCGACCGTAGGAAAATTTATGACTCCATTGAAGCCCTTATCTATGAACCGCTTCAGTGAAGCTTCGAGGTCGAGGTAAAAGGGGTCATTCGCCTCGAGGCCCGCGATGATCGGAGTCTCCTTCACCACGTTCATCAATTCGTCGGCCATATCGAGAGTTATCGGATTTGACGGCCCGATTATGGTGGTTGGAAGCCCCATCATTCTTGTTTTGCCGGTGCTATAAACGATAATCAAGTCGGCCTTGCCGAGTTCGGCGCATTTTGCAATTATTCCGGCGCTGCATCCCGCGCCGAAGATGGGCCGGTTCTCTCCTATTTCCTTCCACAGCCTGTCGAGTATATGTTGCCTCGTCATTTTCATCGCCATCGTCTCACCTCCGTGCGGACATCATCTCGTTGAATGTCGTTTCGACGAGGTCCGCGAATTCATCGTCATTGATGTGACAGTCAATATCTGCCACCTTGATTCTATTCTCGAGGTTTTGCTTCAGCGTATCGATAAAAGCGCGATCCGCCTCCGGATCGTGCAAAGGTCCGCCTTTCTTGCTTGCTTCGGAAAACCCGCGCAACGGTATTATGATTGCGACCGGACCGGTCGCCTTGTTTGCCCGTTCAGCGATGCTAAGAGCGATCTTCACCATCTCCTCTTTACTCGTCCTGAACAGCACAATGTTCTCTCCGTGCATGGTCCACGCCCGGTCCTGGTATTCGGACGGAACGGAGTCGATCCCGCTTCCCGGAAAGATGTGCATGTCAAGCCCGCCGGGCGCGATTATCTGAGGCAGCCCCCTTTCGTTGGCGCTGTCGAGCCGTGTCCTGCGCACTTCCGGCGTTCCCACCAGCATCTGCACGAATTCATCCGGATAAAGGACCATGGGAACTGTCTCGAACGAAGTCAGGTCGACTATCGCGTCGATTACACCTCCTTTGACGAGCCTATCCAATTCGGTGGTCTTCGCATGGAAGACTATCGAATCGTAACCTCTCTTCTCCAGGCGGGCGATAACTTTTTGCACTGCCGGTGTCGTTACTCCCAGGGCAGTTATTCCGACGAGCGTCTTCTGATCTGATTGCGGAAGCTCTTGTTCCGCCATACCCATAACCGCGCCGGCGGCATTCGACAGTGTTTTCTTGACTATCTTGTTGAGGCCGACAAGGTCTACGGGTGTTTGCATAACCGTTATGTCGGCGTCGGCTACGGGCGCGTTTTGCATGAATGTGGTGACTATGAGCTTCGGGACACCCACCGGCAATGCTTTCATGGCCGATGCTCCAAGCGTTGCGCCGGTGCTGCCACCGAGGCTCATTATTCCGTCGAGCTTTCCGGCTGCCAGAAGTTCACGGGCGATCTTCTCGACCCCTTCGATCATCACTCTTGTGGCTTCGTATCGATCGGCGCCGCTTGCGGCTGCCTCCACAAGCTCCTCGAGGCTCTTGCCGCCTATCTCCGCAACTCGCTCTCTCGGAAAATCACCTGCGAAGAGCGGCGCTCCCATGACTCCTGCGTCGATAACTATGGGCGTGTGCCCTCGTTTCTCGATGACTTCTTCGAGAAACCTTACCTCATCTCCTCTTGTATCAAGAGTTGCGACAATCACAATTGATTTCGCCATTCCGGCATCTCCTAATCATTGGCAAGAAGGCTGTTCCGTTTCTCCAGAGCAGACAGGGGATATTCTATACCACTCCAAAGCCGAAAATCCAAATGCTCAATGGCTGTTCGGGATATGACACTTTCGCGTACAAGCGTGTACGAAAACAGTACGGGAACCGGATTTCCGAATCCGATGTCTTCAAACCACCCTCCGTGTATGCTTCGATCTTTCATACACTTACCGGCCCGTGTGATAAGCGATCATCCAGGACTTTGTTTGGGCACAAAAAATGCTTGTTTCTTCACATTCGCACAGTTGGTTTCTTAGGAGCGTACTCTTCTCAGGAGTGAAAGATTGAGTCGAAAGAACGACATAATGGAAAAGATCGCGTCGATCTCCTCGCTGCCTCCTGCGGCGGCAGAAGCTGCGCGACTCCTGCAAGACCCGGAATCCAGCATCAAAGAACTGACCCGCGCGATCGAGTATGATCCGGGGCTGACGTCCAACATTCTGCGCATTGCAAACTCGGCGTACTATGGGTTTTCGGAACCCGTAGCCTCGATCAGAGACTCCATTGTCCGGTTGGGCACCAATTGCATATTCCAGATGGTGGCTTCATGCTCGTTCGCTCCCCTTGCGCAACAGCACGTTCCGGGTTATGGTCTCAGTTCCGGCAAACTTTGGGAGCACTCCATCGCCGTCGCAGTTGGGGCCGAACAGCTCGCGTTGGCATTGAAACTCAAATCGCCTGCCCACGCGTTCACTGCGGGACTCCTGCATGACATCGGGAAAGTTGTGCTTGGGAAATTTGTCGAGGTGGACATCGCTCCCATCATGGAGTTGGTCTCCAAGGGAAAGGTCTCGTTCGAGGTAGCCGAACAGCAAGTGCTTGGAATCGATCATGCCGAAGTGGGCGCCGTGCTGCTCGAGACATGGAATTTGCCCGGCTCTGTCGCAGCGGCAAGCCGATGGCATCATCAGCCGGAGTGGTTTTCCGGAGAAATGCTTATCATTGACCTCGTACACGTCGCCGATACCATGTGCCTGATGGGCGGGATCGGGACCGGCATCGACGGGGCATATTACCATACATCTGCCGAAGTCACCCAACGCTTGCATCTGGATGCCATTGCGACCGACAGGATCATATCGAGGATACTCAGCAAACTGGACGAAGCTCGAGACCTCTTTGCCGGCAAAAGCGTCGCCCGAAGCAAGAAGAAGACGGGATAGAACACCCTCCCTGCAAGCGAGTATTATTTCAGTCGGCTCATTCTACGCGTTTCGCTCGCCGATGTCAGTCCTGATTGCTTGCTTTTCTCATTCCCGCGCCTCGCTTAAACGAAATGTCGTCCGGAGATAATATCTTTTCTCGAATCTTCGCATCCTTATTGACAGAATGCTCAAGAGGTGATAAGATTTAGCAAATTAAATAAAAAGCTACTTACTCTATAGGTTAATTAGTAAACTTACAAAATATAATCACCCCACAGTGAAACGAGGCGGACCAAGTCGAGGGAATCGGCTTTGAACGGCTTGCAGCGGGGTCACAGCGAGATTCATTGGTCTTGGGATGGAACATCCGGAGTGGTCATGGAAAGGAGTCGTTATGCCAAAGAAGAAAGCGGAGATAATTCGAATACTCAACTGCATTCCCTCGCGGGAAGTTGAAAGAGATTGGCGCATTGAGAACGCCGTGGAAGCCGGATTGATGGCGGCAAAGCCGGCCATCCCGCCATCCAGAGACCTGCGGGAAAATTGGTGGAAGATCGGTGACCAAGGAAGCACCGGGTCCTGTGTGGGTTGGGCAACGGCAGATTCCGTCCTTCGTTGGCATTTTGTGAAGAGCAACCGATTGACGAAGGATGAACTGCTTTCGCCGAGGTTCATCTGGATGGCCTCTAAAGAAAGCGATGAGTTTGTTTCACAGCCCACCACTTTCATCGAGTCAGCGGGAACAAGTCTCAAAGCCGCGCTCGACATAGCCCGTAAATTCGGAGCCGTCCACGATTCGGTGTTGCCTTTTGGCAGCGGACAGCTATATTCAGGAGGCGCGCAGACGTTTTACGCGCTTGCTGCCCGCCTGAAAGTAGCATCGTATTTTAATCTTGGAAGGAATCCGGACGAGTGGCGCAGGTGGCTTGCAACGAATGGCCCGATCTTGACACGGCTTGATGTGGATGCAACATGGGACAACGCCGACTCCAACAAAGGAAGACTTGATGTTTATAGACCGGAAACTGCCCGGGGAGGACATGCTGTTGCTCTTGTTGGCTACACTCCCGACACATTCACTGTACGAAACAGTTGGGGATCCGGATGGGGAGATAACGGCCACGCCTATGCGTCAAAAGGATATGCGAAAGCCGCATTCACCGAAGCTTATGGTGTGAGTCTCTGACTCAGGCCAACAAATCTAAGATCATTCCCGTGCGTTGATTGGCCATGGCCTGCGCGAAAACGCCGGCTTGAAGACGAATTCTTGACAGGGCAGACTCGCCCGTTGCAGCGGCGAAATCGGTGTCACGAATAGTGGACCGGGATGTGATGAGGTTGGCTCCGGTCACTCCGAGGCTGCGGGACGTGGCTTCGAGGGTGTTTGTCTGAAACGCGCCCAGGGCGGTCCTGATGCCGGAAACCTCGTTGATGGCGGCATCTACGATTCGGAGAGCATCGGCTGCTCCTTGTGGAGTTGTAACGTCGATTTCGGACAAGCTTGCGAAGCCACTTGCGTTTTCCACGCCTGCGCCCAAGGCATTCGCCGCAACATCGGGGATGGTCAACTGCGTCGGATTGCCCTCGGCGACCAGAAAATCTTTTTCCCGGAAGGTTCCATCGAGCAGAGGCTGGCCGGCAAACTCGGTGGTTTCCACGATCCGGTTTATGCTCTCGGTCGCGCGATTGATTTGTTCCTGAATGGCTTGCAGTCCCGTGTCGCCCAAAATCGCCGCATTACCCGCCTGTACTGCGAGCCCTCGTATAGCGTCCAGTTGCGTGTTGATCTCCGCAAGAGCTCCTTCCGCTGTCTGAACCAGATTGATATCGCGAGAGGTATTGACGGAGAGAGCGTTCGCCTCGGCGATTTGCGCTCCAAGTTGTTCGGAAATGGCGAAGCCGGCTGGGTCGTCGGCTGCGGAATTCAGTCGCAGTCCGGATGAAAGCTGCTCGAGGTACTTCTGCAATCTGGCCTGTTGAAGCAGGATATTGCGTTGAGCGGCAAACGGATTAGAGGATGTTACTCGCAAGCCCATAAGGGAACCCTCTCATTGCTTCCTGTGGCAAAAATCCTCGCAAGAATCATACCATTATCCTTTGGAAGAGGTCAACAGGCAAAAAGGATTTCGAGGAATGGATTGCCGTCTCCGGGGGAATGAAAAAGACGCGCTTCAGTAGAATGCCATGCTGGCGAACGTGACTGTGCCTTGCGGGTCGGGCCACTGCTGGTATTTGAGCAGCTTGCCGGTGGCCGCGTTCATCACGCTCAGCATGGTATAAATGGGGGGCAAGCCGCAGATTTTGCGACGGTCGCCGTCCGAGTCGATGTTCCCGAAGAATCCGTCGGCGTCAGCCCGCTCCAGATGCGCGAGCATGCGAAGGTCATCGGCGTGAAGGAGGCGCAGGAAGTTCTCGCTGATCGGATTTCTGTCTCCGAACCTGGGTCCCACGTGCGCCAAATCAGCTCCGGCGACGTAGCATATCTTCCCATTACGACTTGCGGCAGTCGCTCTGATCGCATCGATGAATCCTTTGACGCGCGTATCATCTCTCGGCCGGGCGTGCGAACCGACCATCTCGTGGAATGATCCGCACAGGACGGGGACTATGGAGATTCTCTTCCAATTCTTGAACAGGTAGCTGAGAAGAACCGTTTGGAATTCAATGGAATGTTCGGCCCGATGCGCGAATTCATCCTCTAGAAAATCGCACTCGGCTCTTTGTTGTATATCTTTGACAAATTCTCGATTGCACGGCAGCGTGCCGAACGGCGTCTCGAAATCCTTGTGCGTCACGGCGAAGGGAAGTCTTGTCGGCGCATGCGCCGTGCCGAAGATGACAAATACGTCGGCGTCGGACTGCTCTACAACCTCCTTATAGCCCCATGCGAAACATGGGCCGCCTCGAATGAAATCAATGTGCGGAGCGATTATGCCTTTGAGCGTGTTTCCCTTTTTCTCAGGGTCGGGCAGACCCGGCCCGTCGGCGTGAGTAAAGAAACCATTGATCTGTCCGGCGAGTTCGGGGGAAGAGGCGCTGTAGCTCTTTCCCGCCAGCGCGGCTTGGCGGGCTTTTGCTTTTCTGAAATCATCCTCGATCTGCCGCCTCTTCTGGTGGAAATTCTCGTTGTCAAGAAAAAGCCCGGCGTCCAGCTTGTTTACGAGGTCTTCAAGAATATCCTTGTACAGCAATTCCCCGAATCTCCGCATGTACTCAGCCTGGATGTCCGTCAGCGAATGCCGGCCGTCGAGGAGTGTGAGCGCGAGATACAGATGCTGTGGGACAGCGATAACGTCGTTTGAGAAACTCATGGGGTCGCGCAACGCTATCATCTTGTGTTCCGATACGGTGACGGGAAACGCTTCGACCCCTCTCAGCTTCGGAAAATCCATATTCGTTACCATTCACGAACGACAGCAAGAAACACGAGAGAAGAGGCGACACCCTTCTCTCCGGAGCATCTTGTTTATGGGCACAAGCTCTTGCCGCGCGCTGTGTATTGTAGGCTATTGCCGTGTTCCGACCCTATAGGTCAATTATAGCCAAAACGTATGCGAAGTCAACCAAAACAACGCGAATATCTTGACAAGTGATGGCGTCTATGCTAGAATGCCGCCCCGATGGCGAGTGTCTCGGTTTGGTTTTAGGCAGGCCGAAATTTTTTTTGAAATGATGCTGCACTAAACCAATCGACTTGGTTATAGATTGCCGGACAGATTTGGAGAGAGCTTTCTTGCCGGACTACGCATTAACCCTCCTCGACGCCTCGCGCAAAAGCATGGACGGAGTGCTGTCGAGCAATCAAGCTACATCCGCCAATTGAGGCAGAAGGTCACCCTGGGTCACAGAGCAACTTGCCCTTCGCTTGATTTCATCCGCTAGCGCACATTACAGGGATTGAACAATGAAATCGAAATCCGGCCGCTTGAGTCACGACCGAATCTTAGGGTTGGCTTTCTTGATTCTCGTAGTTGTGCCGGCCTCTTCTGGCTTGGCATTTAGCGATCCCGATTGCTACAAATGCCACGCGGACGAGCAATCTGCTGTGACCAAAGCCGGCGGAGACCGGATTGCTGCGCCCCAGAAAGTCGAGGGAGTGGCAGGAGAGAAAAGCAAGCATAGTCCGCCTGTAAACCGCGCTCATCTGGAGGAATCGGCCCATCGCGGCCTCGGCTGTGTCGGGTGCCACGCGGATATCAAGTCGGTTCCCCATCCTGAGAGTTTGAAACCGGTTTTGTGCTCCACTTGCCATGAGCCGGAAGGCGCGAAATATTTGGGGAGCGTTCACGGGATGGCTTTTTCCAAGGGTGACCCGGATGTTCCCACTTGTGCGAAATGTCATGGGGACCACCATGTTCTGCCTGTCGATAACCCGCAATCGAGGGTGTATCCGACCAATCTCATAAAGGTCTGCATCGCTTGTCATGCCGACGAAGCCATCGAGGCGCGACACGACCTCCCTCAGCAGGGACTATTCCGCGCGTATGAGAACAGCGTGCATGGCAGGGCAATAGAGGAAAAAGGATTCGTTGTTGCCGCCGCATGCAACGATTGCCATGGCAGCCATGAGATCAAGCCCGTCGACGATCCGGGGTCTCTCGCGAACAAGCGCAACATACCGGCCGTCTGCGGCAAATGTCACACTGGCATTTACGACGAGTACTCGGGGAGTATCCACGGCACAGCAGTGGCTTCCGGGATCAAGGAAGCCCCGGTTTGCACGGATTGCCACGGAGAACACACGATAGCCAAGGTGACCGATCCTCAATCCAAGGTATATAGCAGGAATATCCCGACGACGTGTTCCGCTTGTCACGATGACAGAGAGATCGTGGCCGAGTACAAACTGGCCGCCAAACGATACGTTACCTACCTCAATAGTTATCATGGTGTGGCCAACAAGTTCGGCATTCCCTATGTCGCTAACTGCGCGACGTGCCACGGTGTCCACAACATACGACCTGCCGGCGACCCTTTGTCCACCATAAACAGAGAGAATCTGCCCGCGACCTGCGGCAAGTGTCATCCGGGGGCCTCCAGGAATTTCGCCCTCGGCAAGGTCCACGTCGAGGCGACGCGGGAAAACTCGATAGGCGTTTATGCCGTGAGGGAATTCTATAAATGGTTTATCGGAGTTTTGGTGACTTGCTTCGCGCTGTATGCCGTCCTGGAGACCGTCGGGAAGATGCGGAGGAAATATGCCGTCCAAGGAAAATGACGCAGCCGCCGGGCAGGCGCCGTCCGTCGCTGTCGGCAAAAGTCTGAATGACGAGATGGAGATTACGAGGTTTTCCCTGAACTTCCGCATTCAACACATTGTCCTGTTTACCAGCCTGATAGTCCTCGGAATAACCGGGCTATCCCTCATGTTTCACGACAACTGGCTCGCCACGCTCATCATTCGTCTGGAGGGAGGAGTCGAGATTCGCGGACTGATCCACCGCGTGGCGGCGGTCGTACTAATTGCAGGGAGCCTCTACCATGTTTTCTACGTCATGTTTACTGAAGCAGGACATACCGAGTTCATGAAACTCAAGCCCGGGCGCAAGGACTTCAGCGACTTCCGCCAGGCTCTGAAATTCGATCTCGGATTGTCCGACAAAGAGCCTGTGTTCGAGAAGTTTGACTACGTGCAGAAATTCCAGTATGGCGGCGTGGTTGTCGGCGTGGCAACGATGATATTTTCTGGTTTCATCCTGTGGTTTGAGACACCCTCGATGGCCGTAGTGCCCAAATGGGTGATAGATGTGACTCTCATCGTACACGGTTACGAAGGCCTGCTGGCGTTCCTGATTCTGTTCCTGTGGCATCAATATAACGTACACCTCAACCCCACCGTATTCCCGATGGACAGAGCATGGCTGACCGGGAGGATTTCCTTGAAGGACCTGAAGGAAAAACACTACCTCGAGTATGAGGAGGTAGTTCGAAAGTCGCAGGATAATGAGTAGATTCATCCTCCAATTCTGCGCGGTGGCCCTCTTTGTCTTCGCCGGCGTCACCGTTTGTTACGCTCAGCCGGTGGATTTGCAGAAGTGCACCATCTGTCACGGAAAACCCGGCCATAAAAGGATTGATGACAGCGGCCACGTCCAGTCACTTTTTGTGGACGAGAAGATTCTGAAAGGATCGGTCCATGCTGTCAGAGCCTGCACCGACTGTCACGCGGACGTCACTGAAATCCCGCATCGCGTGCTTCCGAAAAAGGTCAACTGTACTCGATGCCACTACCTTGGGAATCCTGTCGGCGCGCCACAGGACGTCGACTACCAGGCCTATCTTAAGAGCGTTCACGGACGGGCGGCGGCAAACGGTAAGAAGGATGCTCCCTGGTGTCAAGACTGTCATGGCAACCATAACATAAAGGCCCACACCAATCCCGGTTCCAATATCTTCCGCGACAGTATACCGAAAACTTGTGGCAGATGCCATGTGGACATATACGCCCAATACCGTGAGAGCGTGCATGGGGAGGCCCTCATTGCCAAAGGCAATCAGGATGTCCCTGTCTGCACGAGTTGTCACGGGGAGCACAATATCCTGGCGCCGACGGACCCTGGTTCCACAGTTTATCCGAGCCACGTCGCTGAAGCCTGCTCGCATTGTCACGCCGCTGAGACAATCATGGGCAAGTACGGCATTGAAAGCGAGCAAGTTGCCACATATGATGAGAGTTTTCACGGCATAGCGGGGAAATTCGGGTCCGCTACTGTGGCCAACTGCGCCAGTTGTCATGGTGTTCACGATATTCGACGACCCAATGACCCCAAGTCAAGCGTTTATATTGATAACATACCTAAGACCTGCGGTAGATGTCACGAGGGCGCCAATATCAACTACGCCAAAGGCAAGATTCATGTTGATGCGAAGAAGAAAGAAGCCGGGATCGTCTATTATGTGGCCTTCGCATTCAAATGGCTTACCATTTTGACCATGATCGGATTGATTGCGCATATTATGCTGGACCTTAACAAGAAAGCCAAGAATAGCCGGCAGAGAAAGACCGGGCAACCGGACGCATGAAATGGACTGGGGGATGATGCGCCCGGCGACGGCGAGTCGCGGCGCGGGTACACATCATGGCTGAACGAAATAAGACAGGAAACCACTGCGAGGAAGCTTTGGCGCGGCTGGAGAAGCAGATCGAAGAGAATCTGCTTACCCGGATCGAGGCGGAGTTGGATGGCGAGGTGAGCGAAGATACCAGGGTGCTCATCCGTGAGAAACTGAGAGTCAAGGTCCGGCAGGAGATGGGGGAGCAGATAGACCGGATCACGGATGAGATCGCAGCCGGTGTGCTCCAGCCTGAGAGAGAACGGTTGGCCGAAGAGAAACCGCCTGTGGTGAAGGAAGAGGAATTCCTTCGACTTGGCATCAATATCAGAATTCAGCATATGTTCCTCTTTACGAGTGTCCTCACCCTTATCGTTACGGGGTTGCCCCTGCGGTTCGCCGAACTGGGCTGGTCGGAGACGGTAATCCGTCTTCTCGGCGGCATTGAGAACAGTCGGCTGATTCACCGTATAGGCGCATCGGGCCTGATGGGTGTGGCAGCCTATCATTTTCTTTACACCCTATTCTCGAGGCAGGGTCGCCGTGATTTCTTCTTGCTTTTGCCGCGACCCAAGGATGCCCTGGACGTGTTCACCATGATCAAGCATTTTCTAGGCATATCGGAGGAGCGACCGAAGTTCGGGAGGTTCAGCTACATCGAGAAGTTCGACTATTGGGCCGTTTACTGGGGTTGTGTCATCATGATAGGGTCGGGCTTGCTGCTGTGGTTCCAGGACTTTTCTCTCAGATTCCTGCCCAAATTCGGGCTGGACATAACGAAAGAAGCGCATCGCGATGAAGCGCTCCTGGCCACATTAGCCATCATCATATGGCATTTTTATAATGTCCATCTCAACCCCGACAAGTTTCCAGGCAGCCTGACCTGGCTGACGGGCAAGATATCCAAACACGAAATAATGGAAGAACATGCCCTGGAGTATGAGGAGATAATGGACGCGCGGGCGAAAAACGGCGGCCCGCGGAATGAAGATGCGTGTCAGGTCAAAACGCCGCCGGATTGTGAAACTGTTTCTGGCCGATGTGATTGAGAGGAGCTTTGGCGCCTGCTCTGCGCGAGCGCTGGAGCATTTGCGGATGTCGTAATTGTCCGATGAGAGTCAATAGCTTCGAATGAGGAACTTAGCGAAGGATTTTTTCAGCGGTCTCAGGACCCACCAACTGGCAATCTTCAAGCTTGTCGCCGTAGCGTTTGGAGTCATTGTTCTTGCCGGCATCGGGATATACGGCGCATCCTACAATTCGAAATCTTGTACTTCCTGCCACTACATCAAGCCATACTATAGACAATGGAAGACCTCGACGCATAAAGATGTTCGATGTACAAAATGTCATCCATACCCCCCTGCCCTCATAGCGTCCAACATATTATTGTATCTTACCAATACTTATGACCCGAGACCACGGGCAGAGGTGGAGGACAAGACCTGTCTCCAGAAGGGCTGCCACACCGAGCGGTTGGTGAATGGCAAAGTTACTTTCAAGGAAAACATCCTCTTTGATCATAACGCGCACGTCGGCAAACTACTGCGCGGCAACCGCCTCCGCTGCACCAGTTGCCACTCGCAGATCGTTCAGGGCGAGCACGTTGCGGTCACGGAAAAGGTCTGCTTCTTGTGCCATTTCAAGGGCGCCGACCGCGGTCAGGCCGTCACCGGCTGTCCATCCTGTCACGGGGTTCCCAAAAAAGTAGTGGAACATGAGGGATTCGTCTTCTCACACGAGTCATACATGCAGATCGGTGTGGCCTGCAACCAATGCCATCTGGATGTGGCCTCGGGCTCCGGCGACGTTCCGAGGGAACGGTGCTTCTCATGTCACGTTGAGCGGACGGAGCGGTACGAAGATTCGGTGTTCATCCACAATAACCACGTTACAAAACACGGGGTGGATTGCCTGGATTGCCATACGGAAATACAGCATGGCGAGATTCGCATGGTCAAGGCTCTTGAAGTCCAATGCGAGACTTGCCACGTCAAGTTACACACGCTTCAAAAACAGATGTATATGGGTGTAGGAGGGGAAGGCGTAAACGACACACCCAGCAGAATGTTTGCGGCCCAGGTCAGTTGCGACGGCTGCCACACCCACATCATTCCTACCAGTGAAGCCGGCACTTTCGCCATAGGTGAGAAGAGCCTCGAAGCCGAGAGGAAGGCGTGTGTCGTTTGTCACGGAGCCGGTTATGACAAGATGCTTGACGACTGGAAAAGGGAAATAGATCATGCAGTCGAAGCGTTCAGGCCCAAACTTGAACAGGCAAGGACCGCCATAAGACAACATCGCGGTAAAAAGACTGACATGAGCCAGGCCAATGCTCTCATAGACGACGCAAAACACAACTTCGACATGGTCAGAACGGGTAAAGGTGTACACAACGTCGAGTATGCGGTCAAGCTTCTGAAGGCGGCGGCAGACCAGATCGATGTGGCCATGAAATATTTGGACGGCGATGCCAGGCCCATTGAGAGGGAACGGCTGCTGGGCACGCCGGACGGCTACTGCGCCATCCTTTGTCATACAAGGGTCGGACTGCCCGAGGAAGTTACCTTTGCGGAGATGAATCTCAAATTCCCGCATCAAACTCATGTGGACGGCGTCGGCGTTGAATGCACGACTTGCCACTCGCCGGAAAAACACAAGATGCGAATCATCTCGCGCGACCAATGCATGAACTGCCACCACCAGCAACAGGACATCGAATGCCGAAGATGCCACGTGTCGCAGGATGTCGTTTACAAAGGCGTTGCGAAAGGGTATGGTCTGTCCAAAGATATTCCGGGCTCGATGAGTGGCGCCGTCGAATGTGCGAATTGCCATGACCCGGCCGCCGGCGGACCGCTCCTTCCCGCCATACAAAAAAAATGTGTCGAATGCCACGAGGCGGGCTACGACAATACGCTTATCAAGTGGGAGCAGGACTCTCAGAAACTGGTCGATGAATCTCTTGTCATGTTGGAGGAAGCGCG
>JACRIR010000062.1 GCA_016215705.1 Candidatus Poribacteria bacterium
CCGACGCTGTTCAGAAGCTTGCGGAAAACATCGGGCACTATGTGTTGGTGAACGTCGATACGGGATGCGGCAACATCCTGAAATATGCCTGCCATGTTGTTCTCCTAAGACGTTTTCACCGCAGAGGCGCAAAGAGCGCAGAGAAAAGAGAAGGAAGATTGTCTCCCAATCTGCGAGGGATGTTGGATGTTTCCTTCGCGCTCTTTGCGCCTTTGCGGCGAAAACCAACTGTGAGATTTGGAGTTAGCTCAAGGGACTCAGAACAAAATAGGCAAAAGCATCGCAATGTCATCAGCGCTGTACGGGCTGGCCTCGATCTCTTCTCGCACCGACTCAAGAATCAAATCCGGCGAGCCCAAATCCCGAAAGTGCTTCATCCTGTCTTGTTCGATCTTGATTCCCATCGCCTCCGCCACTACCTCAGAAAACGTTCTCGATTCGAGCCGGAAATCCTTCTCGCGCCCGAAGAACGCAAGCTGACAGCCTGCGCAAAGATTCACGACGGTGTCGGCACCCGCGTCATGCGCCTCCTGCAAACGATTCCGAATGAACGGCTGTCCCACTTCGGGATTTCCGAGAGCCGAGGCGCCGCAGCACAGCGCATGCTCGCGATTGTGCTTCATCTCAACGAGCTCGATGCCCTTGATCGCCGAAAGAACCGCTCTCGGGGTGTCGTAGTCACCCAGACCACGTCCGGTAAAGCACGGGTCCTGGACCGTGAAGCGTCCGAACAATGGTTTAACAAACAGAATCGTGTGAAGCCTTTCCGCAAGAAATTGCGACAAATGCACATATCTCACAGACGAAGCGCCGGATTCGTGGGAAACCGTCTTTCGGATCATGTACACACATGTCGGACACGTGAGGATTACTGTCTTCGGCCTGAATCGCTCGAGTGATTCAACCAGGCTCCTGCCCATGTCGTGGGCGGTCGCCGGGTCCGCGGTGTTCAGGTGCACCGCTCCACAGCAGAGATTCTTTCCGCCGCCCACCGAAACAAAATCCATTTCGAGCGCGGCAAGAATATCCCTCGTGGCCGTCATCACGTGCGGAAATATCATCTCATGGCATCCGAGAAAGAGCACGATCTCGTGAGGCTCTGCGTCTTTTGGGACGGCCTCCAGCCACCATACGTCGGAAGGTCTTGTCTGCATAGCGCCGAGGATATTCTGGTAGCTGTGGGTCTGGCAGGGCTGCGCCATCTTGAGAAGCGGTGGCGCATCGTGGCCGCTCTCCACCAGTTTTGCTTTTGCGAGCACCGGAATCGCGCTTGCCTCGAGGCCCTCCGGGCAATGCGTTGTGCATTCGAGGCAATTGATGCATTGAAATGCGTGATCATACACCGCCTGCTCGAACTCGCCGGCTTCGAGATATCGCCTTAGTGACTCGACCAGTCGCACGGGATCTATATCCTTGAGCGTCGTGTAGGGTCTGATCTCACAATGCGCCACACAATTCCCGCAGCCTGTGCACCGCTCCACTATTTCCCTGCGGCATCGCTCCATGTATTCATTCAATGAAACTCTTGTCATCTTCTTTGCTCCTCATAAACCAAGAACTTCGTTCCATGTGCCACTCATTGCTAGTTTCTCAAAATGTCGTCGTGGTTCTTATAAATGTATTGTTCGTTGTGCTGAAATGGATTTCCGCCTTCGCGGGAATGATAGAGAGAACTGTTCATTCGTGCAATTCGTCTCGCGCCTTGCGTCCCGCGTTTCGCGGGATGACATTCGTGTTCCCAGAGCTTTTCACTTGATCCCCAGCAACCGCGCCGCATTTCCGCCAAGCATCAGATCAACTTCCTCTTTTGAGAATTCATATCCTTTCGGCGATTTCACGGGAAGCTCGCGCATCATCTTGACGAAAGTCGCGGTAGGAACCGTGTGGTTCTCGAATGGATCATCCGTGCCCCAGAGCACCTTCTCCACGCCGGCGTAGAATGTCAGCTCCCGCAACTGGCGGCAGAAAAATTCGTAGTTGCGGTCGGCATAGCGACTCCAGACCGCGAGGTCGCCGTACAGATTCGGGAAGTCGTGCGCGAGTCCGGCCCATTCATGCCACGCGGTCTTGCCCATGTGGGCCGCAATTACCCGCAAGTCGGGGAAATCCACGAGGATATCGCAAATCTGCGACAGGCTCGTGTATTTGCAGCGCCCGCCGGGCAGATAGCCCGTATGTGTCAGCAGTATTCCGTTGTTCTTGTCGAGGACCTTCAAGACCTCATATGCCTCCGCACTCGTCGGATCGAACCCGAAATCCGGATGCCATTTGATCCCGATCATGCCATAGTTTTCGAGGCACGTCTTCGCGATCTCGGCCGCAGCAGGCCTGCGCGGATCAATCCCCGCAAACGCAAAGAATTTCTCGGGATTCCTACGGGCAAGATCAGCGGCAATCTTATTCGAGCGCAGCACGAGTTCCGCATCGATTCCCGGGACCGGGAAATCCGTTATGTTTATGCATGTGACATCGACACCAAGCTGCCGGTCGCGTTCAAGAACGAGCGCACCCTCCGGATCGATCAGCGTTTCACGCGCCGTCCGACGAAGAGTCTCTTGATCCGGGGCCTCGCCTCTCTTCTTAAAACCATACGCGATCTCGCCCGTGAGCAGGTCAATAAAGTCCTCCGGAATAATCGGAAGAAAATGATAATGAACATCGACCACGATTTGTTGTCTATCCATCATGCGGTCTCCACAGAGCAGTTCTTTACGGGTTCCTTCACCGCAAAGGCGCAAAGAGCGCCAAGGAGAATTCCAAAGATGAGTCCCTTTCTCACGAGCGCTTTTATCATCGCTGCCCAGTCTCTCTCAACTCATCATTTCCTTTGCGCCCTTTGCGCCTTTGCGGTGAAGAAGGCATTATTTCCGTCTTCATCTGGCGACGTACAACTCATGCGACAGATGCGCGGTCAGATTCTCAGTCCCGGTCTCTGTTACCAACAGCACGTCCTCGGGCATCGTTCCGAAGAACTCGCCATTTGGATCGAATGCGCCGACCTCGATTGCCACCACCATGCCAGGCCTGAGTTCCGTTTGCTCGTCTTTCACTACCCACGGCGGCTCATGATTCGAGAGGCCTTCCTGATGGCCGATGAAAATGATTGTGTGGCCGTCCGGGTGGTTTCTCTTCTTCAGCGCTTCGACGGATATTCTAAAGAGCTCGCACAGTCGAACACCCGGCTTCATCGCGGCCACAGTCTCCAGAAAAGCTTCTTTCCCGATGTTGTAAAAGTGGCGCAGTTGTTTCGGCGGCTCGCCAACGCAGAATGCGCGCTGGAAATCAATCTGATACATCTTGTACGTCGGGCCGCAGTCGCAATGGCCGACATCGCCCTCCTTAATGATCCGGTCCACCGCGCCCGTGATCCAACGATGACCGCCGGCAGTCTCGTTGGGATTGGTCGTAAAGCAGAGCCACGTCGCGTGGTGCGGCGACTCCACAAGGTCAAGTTCGACCGCTTTTCGCCAGAACTCGCGATGCATCTCACGCTCGCTGATTCCGGGACGAACTGAGTCGAAGGCCGCTCGCACGCACAGGCACGCCCTTCGGCATCCCTCGCGAATGAGTTCCTGCTCGTATGGAGTCTTGATCATCCTCTGAGCCCATATTGCGGGATCAGCGCTGACAAACTTAACGTTCGGAAGACCGGCCTTTATTCTCTCGTATTCATCGATGGACAGATACGTGTCGATATCAGCGCCGGTCTCGAATCCCACAGTCCTATTGGCGACCCCGATATCCTTGAGCGTATCAAACAGAAGCTGATAGAAGTCTTCGTTTGAGCGCACCGCGGCGACAAACGGATTCGTCGCGGCGCTATGAATCCTGACATCCTCGACCCACGACCTATGGGCGAGTTCCCAGACAAAATTGAAGTCAGCCACGGCCACAGGGTCTCGCTCCTGACTGACAATCAGTATCGTCCGCCAGATCGCGTTATGCATCTGCGCGGCGTCGGTGAACCCGCCGTAATACCACCAGTTGTAAGGCGAAAACAAAACCATTGCATCCATCTTGTGCTCTGCCAGAACCTGCTTTGCTCGATCTACTCTCGCACGGTACTCTTCATACGGGATATTCGGCCAATGAACCCCTGGTTTCATGTTCGGCTCCTTTCGTGTTGTTCGTGTGTCTCTGGACAAATCGTTCGGCAAATCCTTCTTCTAGGCTGTCGGGTTTCGGCGGTTATCCAGCTTCGGTTGGAGGGGCAACCCGGCGGGCCGCCTCTACGAAGAACTGCTGCACCAACTTGATCTCCTTCTTTGACCACATGAAAGCAATCCCTGCGCCAATCGCAGTTTATTATGCATAACATATTGCTGAAGCGTATGTTAAATAGATTCAAACGGGTATGTTGACATGTGCGTGTGTTTCAGAGTAGAATCATATTGTTGTAACATCGTTGCAACAGAATAAGTAAGAAAGCCCCGCTTATTCGGGGACACCATGCCGCATGGTGTCCCCGAATAAGCGCCCCACGATGATGGAGAGGTAGAAAAGGAAGCGCGCCAATGAACGATCCGCAACACGTTTACGACACACCCAACCCGAGGGGCCACTACCGAGCCCTTCTCGACTCTCTCAACATCGGGTACACACTGCAGGATATGGACGAGAATATTCTCGACGTGAATGAGACACTTATCAAGATGGTCGGCGCGCGGCGCGACCAGCTCGTGGGTCACAATAACCGCGAATTCTACAGCGCCACTGAGTTTGCGCGACTGCGCGAGATCGCGCTGCCGCTCCAGGAACAAGGGGCGTACCAGTTCGAGTTCATCTTGCCGACTGCCACCGGCGAGCGAATCCCCGTACTGTACAACTCGTTCATCAACCGCGACAGCGAAGGCCACCCCGAAACGATCAACGTGATGATCACGGACATCCGCGAGCAGAAAAGAATACAGGCGGACCTCGAGTCGGCTAACCGCGCGCTGTCCGAAAGTCGTGAAACCCTCGAAAGGGAAAAGCGAAAGCTGGAGGCGATCCTATTCGGCATTGGCGATTGCGTGACCATCTTCGACCTCGACGGAAAACTGCTGCTCAGCAATCCACGCGGGATGCAGACCCGAGGCGCGGGAGCAAAACCGCTATTGCCGCTGAAATCGGGCAGCCAGAAGGAGCTTACTCTGTCGACAGCGGGCGGCGACGTGCGCAGGTTCCTCGGCGTACTCGAGGCGATCCGCGACGACGAGGGGACTCCGTTCGCGTTCGTCGAGATTCTCAAGGACATCACCGACCAGGTGCGCCTTGGCGAGCGCGAGCAGGAACTTGTGAGGATGCGGCGCGAGATACGACGCGGAGTCCTCAAGGCGGAGATGGTCGGCGTGAGCACTGTCATGGAAAAAGTTTTCGACTTGATCTTGCGGTGCGCGGAGGTGGATTCGACCATCCTGATCCTCGGAGAAACCGGAGTCGGCAAAGAACTGGCCGCGCGCGCGATTCACTCGCAGAGTGGTCGCAAGGCGAAACCGTTTGTGGCCGTCAACTGCGGCGCGCTTCCCGAGGCGCTCCTCGAGTCGGAACTCTTCGGGCACGTGAAGGGCGCGTTCACGGGCGCAATATCGGAACATGCGGGCCTGTTCCGCGAAGCGCAAGGCGGCACGCTGTTTCTGGATGAAGTGGGCGACCTCACCGGCCCGCTGCAAGTGAAACTCTTGCGCGCGCTTCAGGAGAGAGAGATTCGTCCCGTCGGAGGCGACCGCTCACACGCCGTCGACGTGCGAGTGGTGGCCGCCACCAACAAGGACTTGAAAGAACTGGTCGACCAAAGCCGGTTCCGGCACGATCTGTACTATCGTATTGCCGTGATCCCTCTCGTTATTCCCCCGTTGCGCGAACGACCCGAGGACATTCTCCCGCTGGTCGAGCATTTCCTGCGAAAACACGGCAAGAAGAGTAAGCGGTCATCCGCGAGTCTGCTTGCCGGACTTGACCACAACGCTCAACAGGCGCTCCTCGAATACTCATGGCCCGGCAATATCCGCGAGCTCGAAAACGCAATCGAACATGCCCTTGCCATGGCGCGCGGCCCGCTGATCACGCCCGACGATTTGCCTGTCCATGTTCTCACGGGCGGGAAGAGGAGGGACGAAAAACCACAGGCGACGCTTTCGGCTAGGTCGTTCGAGGCCGAAAGACAGGTCATAACTGACACTCTCCGCCGACACAACGGAAACCGCACTCTTGCCGCGCGGGACCTCGGCGTCTCCCGCACCACACTCTGGCGGAAGATCACAATGTATCATCTTCTCTGAAAAAGGCGAAAGGGAAAAAAGAAAGAAGAAAAAAAGTCATTAAACCGCAAAGACGCAAAAAGCGCAAAGAAAAAGAGTCGAAAGGGTCGAGACGAAAGACGAAAGGCAGCATCAAAGGCGTCATTCTGAGCGAAGCGAAGAATCTCGTTGGAAGAGAAACCTTGTCTTTGCGAGCTTTGCGCCTTTGCGGTTTATCCTCTTCTTCTCAATCCAAAATAACAACAAAAGGGAGGTGTTCATTAGTGATTGATTCACCGTACCAAAAACTGCAAAAGTTTCTGGATCAGTTTCCCTTGGGATTTCCCGCGACACCGTCCGGCGTCGAGCTCGAGATACTGAAGAGGCTTTTCACACCGGGAGAAGCCGAGGTCGCGGTCCTGCTGACACCCTTCCCGGAAGAAGTCTCCGGGATCGCTGAGCGCACCGGACTGCTGCGGAAGGAACTGGAAAGCACGCTCGACTCGATGTCCCGCAAAGGGCTGGTCTTCAGAGTCCGAAGGTCCGGGAAAACACTTTACAACACAGCCCCGTTCATGATTGGGCTCTACGAGTACTCGGTCAAGAAAATAGATGAAGACCTTGCGAAGCTTTTCAAGAAGTACTACGAGTCGGCGTACATCGATGAAATGGGCGCGAGCAACGTGCCCGGATTCAAAGTCCTGCCGATCGACGAGAACATCGAGTCCGAAACTGTCCTCATTCCGTCGTATCAACTCAAGGAGAGCATCAAGAAAGCAAAGAAGATAGCCGTCGCTGAGTGCGTGTGCCGCAAAGAAGCGCGGCTGACCGGCGAGACGTGCAAGCATCCAATGGAGACATGTCTGAGCTTCGGGGCCGCCGCCGACTACTACATCGAGAACGGAATGGGACGCGAGATAACCGCTGAGGAAGCGATAAGGATTATCGACGAGGCCGACAAGTCCGGCCTCGTTCACGCCGGCGCGAACACGAAGCATCTCTCAAACGTCTGCAACTGCTGCCCATGCTGCTGCGCTTCGATGAAAGGGATAACAAAAAGAGGGTACGACAAACATAAATATTTGAACGCGCTGTTCGAAGCGCGCGTTGACGCGGAAACCTGCGCGAGTTGCGAGGCGTGCCATGGACGCTGCCCCGTCGGCGCGATTACGATGCTCGACACCGCCACAGTCGACCGGACAAAATGCCTCGGCTGCGGCCTGTGCGCGAGCGCATGCCCCATTAATGCAATAGCGCTCATCTTGAGAGCCGACCGGGAAGAACCATTTGACCGCGTGCTCGAAATGGGCGCAGCCATTCTGGAAGGGAAACGGAAAAGAAGCAACCACCACCGGGATTAGTCCACGTTATTCCAGCTCGAAGCGGATTGTGCCGGGTATCTGAAAGATTTCGTCGGAGACTTTATGCAGGTTGATCCGCTCCGGCGCCATCACGAGAGCATTGAGCTCGACGTTGGGCTCGGTCAGGTCCCTTTGAACCTCGATGTTCCTTATGGTGATGAGATTTGCTGAAAGGACCTTTTCAACGCTTCCGAGAAGGTCGGGTGAACTGCGGGCGATGAGCGTCATCTCCTTGAAAGCCTTCCGATGCAGGAACACCTTCTCGAGACGGCCGAGGAAATGAAGTGTGAGCAGCACGGTAAGTATCGTCAGCGCAGCCGCAAAATAGTATCCGCCGCCTATCGCCATGCCGACGCCGGTGACGGTCCACAGACACGCCGCCGTAGTGAGCCCCCTCACGGTTCCGCCCATTCTGAGGATTGCGCCGCCACCCAAAAACCCGATGCCGCTTACTATTTGAGCGGCGATGCGCGTCGGATCCGTATGCTCGCGGCCTCCGAGGTCGCGGGCCATGTCGATTGACACGATCGTTATAAGGGTGGCCCCGACGCACAGAATGATGTGTGTCTTGAGTCCCGCCGGTTGATTGTGCCGCTCGCGCTCGAGACCGATAAGCCCGCCGAAGACAATCGACGCCAGCACCTTGAAGAGAATATCAGTATATGGATTCATGCCCTCTTATCCCCCCTATACCCATTGTTCGCGGCTGAAACCGCCTCCACGAATCAGGCCGATAACTATCGATATGATGTCTCGCGCCTTATGCGAATAAACTCGCGCCGATAGAAGCCTATGCACGTTCGCCAATTGTAGGACAAGCTCTTTTCATGCAATTAGTCTATGCCACGCGCCCGCAAGTGTCAATAGACTGCGAAGTATTCAAGATTTCCACGGTGAGTTAAAGCGCGAAGATCGGAATTTATCACTTGATTGCTTTCAGGTTCTGTGATAATATATCGTCACAATCCGCAGGGGCGGTCTTGCCAAACGCCAATTGTTTCTCGATGCGAGAAACGTTTACCAGGGGGGAATGAACGTCTCACGCAATGTATCCCGCAAACAATTCCGGCAAACAACAGAATCCTTCCTCCCTTGAGGCCAGGAAAAAACCCGACACGGCCGACAAGGGCACTGCCCTCGTAGTCCGCATTATTAAGGCTCTCAAAGACCTGCGTCTGTATCCGGCGGGCAACCTCATCGTCAATGAATCTCTTGGACAAGTGCTTCAGGCGCTGAGAGAGAGTTTCTCGGCGGACAAGCTCGTCGAGCTCCACGTCGAGAAGGAGCGCCTGACAGTGAACGGCGCCGTAGCGGGTGCGAAAGACCCGAGGGTCAGCGAACTGTGCCTTTCTCTTTACAAGCGCGGAATTCAGAAGATTGTGCTCGACCATGCCATCTCGGCCGAAGAGCTGAAAAAGCTGCTCAACGCAATCAGCATGAAACCCGAGGAAATCGCGGGCGCGGGCGGCATTGTGAATCTTCTCAAGACCAGTCGCATTGCACATGCCTTCATCGAGGAGTCTGCGGAACTGCTGATTGTCGACGGCGATAATCTCGCCTCGTCCGCCAACGTGTTGCCTGAACTTGAAGGTCTCGAAATTATCGATCTCACGCTTGACGAGTTGAGCACGCCGGAGACCTTCGACCACTTGTTTGTCCGTGTCGAGCATGGCGATCCCGCGAGCATGCATCGCCTTCACGCACTGCTCAGAAGTCCGGCGCTGTTCACCCAACTCCTTGAAAGACTTGCGCTTCACGTTGAAAAAGTGGAAGAACAGGTCGATGCTCTGCGCCGTGTCGAGTACATGCTCAAAATCCTGAACAAAGTAGGCGCAGCCATAGCGGCGCTGCCGTTGGAAAGCGAGAGGGCGCAACTCCTCAAGAACCTTGCGGTCTCGGTGCTCGGCCTGTCGGCGAACATCAAGTCTGAGCTGGTTAACCAGGGCCTCGTTCCCAATATGATCCTCAACAGCGTCGAGTCGAACATCCTTAGCCGTTTTCCGACCTCGGAGCTTGCAGACGCGCTGGCAGAACATTTCGAGGTGAGCGGCGCCGCCGCGTCGGTTCTGCAAAGCCACTTTCGCAGTCTCGTCCTCAGCAAGAACGACAAGTCGGCGCTCGCACAAGCAGTGCGCCGGAAGCTTAGCGACAGCGGAACGCTTACGCCCGCCATTGACGCCGTCCTCGCCGAAGAAAAGGCCGAGTCCCCGCCGGCCGGCCGGGAAGAGATTGAGCAGGGTCCGATTCGCCCCATACAAGGGTATCCACCGGAAAGAATCCTGTTCGCCGAAGGCGAGCGGAGTTCTTTGATGAGTGAGATGTCGGCGGAACTGGCCGCTCCCGTCATGGGCGACATGGTCCCCGCTTTGCTGGAGTTGCTCCGCCACGAGACGATTCCCACAAACCACGCGGTCCTCGTCGCGCGAGCGGACGCTTACATGGAGAAATTTCTCGAAGACCGCCGCTATGAGAGCGCGTCCGTCCTCCTCAAGGGTATGCAGGAAGAGATCGAACAGAAGAAGCAGAAGTTCTCACTCCTGCAATTGAAGCCTCTGCGGACGGCGGTCGAAGATTACCTGGGCGAGCCGAGGATGCGCAGGCTCATGGAAACCCTGAAGGAACTCAATAAGGAAAGCGCCGGGTTCGAGAAGCTCGTCCGATATTTTGACGCCGTGGGCGCGCCCGCTGTCAAGGCGCTTGTCAACGCGCTCGGAGATGAGGAGTCGCGACACGTCAGACTCCTAATATGTCAGGCCCTCGCTCAACTCGGTGAAAAGAGCATTGCCGCAGTGGCAGAGAAAGTCGATGACCCGAAATGGTACGTGGTGCGCAATGCCGTATCGATACTCGGACAAATCGGGAAGCCGCAATGCGTCCGGCATCTGCGCAGGGCGCTTTCCCACGGAGACATCCGTGTCAGGCGAGAGGCCCTCAAAGGAATTGCGGCCATACGAACCGATGAGGCGATCGATATCGTGTGCGGACATCTGAATACGGCAGACGTCGATATGTGCAAGGCGGCAATCGGATGGGCGGCGGCGATGGAGGCCGAGAAGGCGCTGCCCGCCCTCGAGCGGCTCCTCAGCGACGAGAACATATGGAAAGAAGACGAGGCAATCGTGAGGCTCGCGATAGAGGCCCTCGGGAGCATCGGCTCGGAACACGCGATCCGCCTGCTCAGAAAACTCAGCCATGCGCACAGCATCTTCCGGCTCAGGAAGGCAAGCTCCATCCGGGCGATAGCGGTCGCGGCCTTGCGCGGTATCGGAGAGGACACAATCAGTGAACGAAACTGATATCCTTCTCGTGACGGCCCGCGAGATACTGGGCCGCATGGTCACGCTGAGCAAAAGCGTGACCATCTATCCGCACAAACATCCGGCTGTCATGGAGCCGGCGGCAGGCATTTGCGAGCAATTGAGCGCCGCTCTCTCTTCGTTCCCGCGTGTGACCTTCAACATAGTAAAATCCGATATCTACATCGAGAAATACCTGCTCCGGGACGAAAGCCTGCGCTATTCGGAATTCATTCAATCGCTTGTCCGGCGCGGAGTGAGCACTTTTGCATTCGAGCGAGGAATCACTCCCGAAATGATAGCCGTCCTCTTTTCCGTCATATATGGGAAGGAGTCGGCGGCGCTGGACCTGGAATTGCTCAAGAAACGCGCAGTGGAAAGAGGAGTGACTGCCGTCAGTTTCGGCAAACTCGTTGCCTTTGACCTTGGAAACGACACCTACACGCTTGAAGAAGGAACCATAAGCTCAACCACTGCGCGGGCCTCATACGGCACGGCGTTGAAGTGTATGGACACACTCCAGCAGGATGTCATGGCAAACAAGCCTATCAATATGGTTGCCTTGCGCCAAACCGTAACGTCCTTGATAGAAGATTTCCTTTCCGACCGGGAAGCAGTGCTCGGAATCATGAGCATAAAGAACTACGATGAATACCTGTTCCACCACTCGGTCAACGTGGCAATCACAGCCCTCTCAATCGCGAGCAAACTGCCGCTTGACGCAGACATGATGCGGATGGTCGGCACATGCGGCCTCTTGCACGACATGGGAATGATAAAGATTCCCCGTGACATCATGAACAAACCCGGCCGACTGACCGAGGTGGAGTGGGGGGTAATGAGACGGCACCCGATCGAAGGCGCACAAATACTCATGCGATACGAGGACCTGGGAGAACTGCCCGTCCTCGCCGCGCTCGAACATCACGCCGGCTACGACCTGAGCGGATACCCGACCCTCAAAGGAAAGAATCGGCCTCATGCGATAGCTCGTATCATCGGCGTCGCCGACGTCTTCGAGGCCGTGACGGCCAACCGCGCCTACCGGCGAGCCCACAGCATACATCAGGCGGTCAGCGTCCTGATACAAAACGCCGGCGGCCTGTTGGACCCCCTCCTCGTGAAACTTCTCCTGAACACTTTTGGAGTCTTTCCGCCTGGCAGTGTCGTCCGCCTGCAAAACGGCGAGACCGCCGTGGTTGTGGAGCCGAACGAAGACAACCCCTTCTCTCCAAAGGTTCGCGCGCTGAGCGAAAACTCCGGAAACCAAACTGACAACCAGCTTATTGACACATCGAAAGACCCCGCCCGATATGCCGTCGTTGGCCTTGCCGATTCCAGACCCGTTTGACAAACTGATTGCAGAGAGAGCCTATTCCGACGACACAATCCCGCAAGGTCTTCCCGGAATAGGCGAATAATCGGTTCTTTGGACTGGAAGGCGTAGGAGGTGAGCTCTATGACGGTTTCAAGGAGATTGAAGGAATATCTCGACTCGAACAACGTTCAGTACAACGTCATGGCGCACAAGGTGGCTTACACCGCACAGGAAGTCGCCGCCGCACAAGGCGTTACCGGATGGCACGTGGCAAAGAGTGTCGTCTGCAATTGCGACGGCAAATACGTGCTTCTCGTGCTGCAAGCGCCGAGCATGGTCGACCTCGCCCGCCTCAAGAAGGCCGTCGGCTGCAAGGAAATTCGGCTGGCGAGCGAACTCGAAATGGAGAATCTCTTTCCCGAAGCCGAGCTTGGAGCGGAGCCGCCGTTCGGCAATCTCTACAACCTGCCCGTCTACATCGACAAAGGCTTCGCGGAAATGCCGGAAATAGTTTTCAATGCCGGATCGCACACAGAGACCATCCGAATCAAGTACTCGGATTTTGAGAGGTTGGTGAAGCCTACGGAAATCGAGATAGCAAGGCCGGTGGGAGTCTGAGACTCTGTCCGTTGTCTCTCAATCAGTCGCTTTCATCCGCACGTGCCGCAATCTTGCCCTGGTATCGATAGCGCTCCGACGCGGTCTCCCGCGAAGAAGCATGCCCGGCAGGTATGTGTTCAGCACGATCAGAAACGGAAAAAAGACGGACGCCCCCTCTTGGCTCGGACGCGAAACCCGACAAGAAAGAGGCGTACTCAAGAGCGTAGTCGTATTCCGGCTCGGCGCCATGCTTCCAGGCGGACATATCCATCCCCCGCGTCAGTTCCCGACTCACCGGGGTCTTTTCTTCCAAAGAATCAAGGACGGCTTTCAATCGCTCGCAAGCTCGCGCCGAGGCGTCCGGTTTGCGGAAGAGTGCGGAAAGGCGGAAAAAGCCTGCTTTTCCCCCAATGACAAGGCAAGCTGCAAAAGCGCAAGCCACAAGGAGCGCTGCCGTTCGGCGAAACCCCTGCTTCATGGTTGCGTACTCTTAATCCACCCTGCGTATGGGTCCCGCCGAAAGCGGGAAAACCCCCTCCAAGTGCGCATCATGAATCCGCGAATCTATTCAAGGGACGCAGTCAAATGGCTGCGCCCCTCCATTCTCGTAGCTTGCCGTTCCACCCAGTCTTATATCACGAGCGAGCCACGTCTGTCAAACATCTTTGCCCTTCGCTTTTAGCCTCCCTATCATCCCGGTATCTCACCATAAGGCGTAGACTTCTTCGCCCAGAGGTTGTCCGGATATTTCTTCTTCAATTCGAGATGCGTCTCTTTGAGTTTCTTCGGGTCGCGGCTGCTCTTATAGCCGGCGACACCCAGATAGAAGAGCGCCTGCGGCGCCGCATCGGTGTTCGGATTCTTATCGGCTATCTCGCGCAACTGCTCAATCGCCGCTCTGAAATCCCCTTTGTCCAGCTTCTCCATCGCGCGAAGCAATGCAAGCTCAGCGACGAGTTCCTCCGGAGGCATGTAGCCAACCATATGATGACGCGGATTGCCCTCGGGATCGAGGATTACAAAGGTAGGAGTCCACCGGACATGGTATTTCTTCATCATATCCGTGGGTTTGGCGAAGTTGCATTGCGATTTCAAGGCGACAAAGTTCTCGGAAAGCATCTTCTGAACGCCTTCGTTTGGATACGTGACCGCATCCATCTTCTTGCAACCGATTCAGCCGTCCACCCAGAAGTCCAGGAAGACACGCTTGTTCTCTTTCTTCGCTTGCTGAAGCGCTTTGTCATAATCGTTCAGCCAATTGATCTCAGTCATGGTTTTCGTCTCGGCCATAATCATCCTCCTCTCAGCCCGAACCGAACAGCTTGAGAATTCGGAATAACTCTAACACCGTTTCTCCACACTGTAAAGCCCGTCGCACGAATACAGGCGAAAGACGAAAGGGTAAGCCCAAAAGACCAATCAAACCGCAAAGACGCAAAGTGCGCAAAGGAGCAGAGGAAAGAAAGATTCCTTTCGTGAAATTCGTACAATTTGCGACATCCGTGATCAAGAGTTCTGCTTTGCGCCCTTCGCGTCTTTGCGGTTTATTCTTGGTCGACTCTCCTGCCCAAAAAGCCACAACATGAGTCTGACTTCAAACTGAATGATGGACGCAGGTCGCGCAGGCTTGTCGAAAGTCGAGATACGTATCCCTTTGCAGACATGTGGGTTACAAAGTAGCTTCCCCGTGCCGCGCGCGTTGGCACAGAACATGCCAAATATGACATTCAAAAAGCAATGGGGATCAGGAGACAACGAAAGAAAAAGCATTCAGATTCCTCTCCCCAATCCAAAATAAGGAAATGAATCATGTCAATCGCAACCCTGCTGCTCGGGAAAAGAGCCGCAAACATGGATAGCCTGGTAGAAGCCCCTCGCCTCGAAAGTGATAGCGAAGGGAGCGCGAAAACGATCGCCTACGAAATGGACCTCCACATACCGTGCCGCGTGTCCGGCATCACGAGAAACGGCTCGCGGTGGGAGGGTGAGGCAATGACCGCGAGACTCAGTTCTTTCGGCGTACACCTAATGCTTCCATATAATGCCGAACTCGACGGTGATATCTTCTTGCTCTTCAAGGTCCCCACTGCTCTGCGGATGCTCTTCCAGGAAAGAAGGATTCACGCGCAGGCCGAGATAAAACCCTCCGGCGCTCCCGGTCCGGAACTTGAATCTCTCGGGCGCAAGCTCGTATACGCGACTTTTGCTGAGCCATTGAAGTTCAAAGCATGATTGCACACGGAGTCAAAAGTCATTGCGCATAACGGAGAGCCGTCACTAGTACCGCGTTTCCTAAATAACATGCACTTAACTCGGCGACGTTCCCCCCTTTGCAAAGGGGGGAAGGGGGGATTTAAGACTCTTGTTTTCCAAGGATTTCTGCGAATTCCTAAATCCCCCTTTGTCCCCCTTTTTCAAAGGGGGAGCATTGCAACATTATTTAGGAGGCGCTCTACTAGTGTCCTGAGTCATTAATTCGTTTATGAAGTTACATGCGGTTTTGTCCGATTTTGCTGAGATTTTGGCCCATGGAACTGATTACGTTTTAAGTATTCCGGGGACATAATACCTATTCCTTCTTCTTTCTTGGACGCCCGGCGCGCCCAATTTCCATTCGGCGGCCCGCAATTCCTTAGCCTTTTCCGCGAGACCATGAAAGAATAGAGGACACATATTCATATCATGTCTCTGTTGGTTGTTGAATCCTCCATAACCCGCGCTGGTATCGCGCGGCTTCTCGCTGCAGTTTCAAAAATAGCTCTGCGTGCTTCACGTTCGGCGGAACGGTCATAATGACGGCGTAGCCGTTCTGAACCAGCTTGGTGTTCACGAATGTGTCCTGTCCGTCTTCGAGACAGACGTAGGCCAAAAGGCGACCATACTTGTCCCTGACCTGAACATCCAGCTTTAACGTGACCTGTTTGTCGAGAACCAGCCTTGCGTTGTATTCATTGGCCTCTCTGTAATACGGCTTACTTCTTTCTCAGTCCACAAGCCTCAGGATATCCTCAACCTGCTGCTTGAGTTTCGGCAAGTCGTTCGTCACGGTGTCCCATATCTCATCCACGTCGATACCGAAGTATTCGTGCACCAAGACATTTCTCATAGACACGACATCAGCCCAAGGGATTTGAGGATGTTTGTTGCGCAGATTTGCGGAGACGTTTGCGGTGGCTTCGCCGATAATTTGGATATGATGAACGGCCCAAACCTGAAGGAGGTCATCTTTAAAAAATGCATCTCGTCCCGCCGTCAATCTCTTTTGAATATTCTCAATCGCTTCGAGAATGTCCAGCAGCCTGTCTTTGTCTCGTCTCAAACAGGCACCGCCTCCTTGGTGACACTGTCCTTGATTCTTGGCCGCAGGCCGCGTTCGCTCACGACTTGCACTTTACGACCGAGCAGGGCTTCGAGTTCTCGAGCCAAGGCCGAATGGCCGAGCAGCGTGACACCGGGATCGAATTGCACAACAAGGTCTATGTCGCTCTCCGGCCCAGCTTCGCCGCGCGCGACCGAG
>JACRIR010000068.1 GCA_016215705.1 Candidatus Poribacteria bacterium
TAGGTGAACAAGAGTTGAGCGGCGCAAAAGCATATGATAATATAGCACTATCTTATGGAAAGCGCCGATGAACCTCCCGAATCTGCTCAAGTCTGATAGAGCGTCGAAGCTTATTCCCCTACTCGCGGTTTTCCTTCTGGCGTTTGCAGTCCGAATGGAGTATCTCCGCGAGATTCGAGGCAATCCGTTCTTCCATCATCTGATGATAGACGAGAATGCGTATGACCAGTGGGCGCAACGGATTGCGGGAGGCGAGCTTATGGGGAAAGAGATTTTCTATCAGGACCCGCTGTATCCGTATTTCCTCGGACTGACATACTCGGTTATCGGGCGCGACCTATTATGGGTGCGCGTGCTCCAGCTTTTTGTTGGCTCTTTGTCCTGTGCTCTCATTTGTCTTCTCGGGAGTTTATTGTTTGACCGGTCGACAGGGTTCCTTGCGGGGGTTATCGCCGCGCTCTATAAACCGTTCTTCTATTTTGAAGCAATGATCGAGAAGACGTTTCTCGCCATCTTTCTGCTGTCCTTATTTCTTCTTCTGCTCGTGGCGGCCCGGCCGAGGCGTTCCTTTTTTCTATGGGTGGCAGGAGGATTCACTCTGGGGCTGCTGGCGCTGGTAAGGGCGAATACGCTGGCGCTTGCCGGCGGCGTATTCGCGTGGCTCCTGATAACACAAGCAGATAATGAGCGGGCCAAACACAAGCTAATCGCTGCGACCGGTTTCTTTGCGGGTCTACTACTCTTAATTTCGCCCATTTGCGCCCGGAACTATATTGTAGGGAACGATTTCGTGCTCGTGACATCGCAGGCCGGACAAAATTTCTATATCGGCAACAATCCGCGAAACCTCAACGGCAGGTATCAGCCACCCATCTTTATCAGGCCGAATCCGAAATATGAACAAGAGGATTTTCGAGTGCGCGCGGAGATAGTGACCGGCCGAAGGCTCGGACCTTCCGAAGTATCCGCCTATTGGTTTGGAGAGGCCTTCCGTTTCATAGCGGATGAACCCCTGAGGTGGTTGCAATTACTATGGACTAAGACGCGGTTATTCTGGAATTATTACGAAGTTCCCGACAACCAGAACTACGGTTTCTTCAAGCGATACTCGTACCTGCTGAGACAGCCCCTACCGGATTTTCGAATAGTGGCCGCCGTCGGCCTCACCGGAATGGCTCTTTGCGTCTTCCAATGGAAGAAGCTGTCGCTGCTCTATCTTACGGTCATCATCTATTCGATCACGGTGATAGCGTTCTACGTGTTTGACCGATACCGCGTCCCTGTGGTTCCTCTACTGATTGTGTTTGCTGCATCCGCGCCTGTGACGTTCCTTAAGATGATAAGGCAAAAAGCGTATCTCAGAGTGGCAGCGGCAGGCGGGTTTATCGTCGCGATCTTCCTGTTGCTGAGCATGCCCGTAAATCCTAACGATTACTACAATGACGACTCGAACGCTTACTGCCGTCTGGGCGCTGTGTACCAGGCAGAGGGAAAGCTTGATGATGCGCTCGCCGCATACGAGAGCGCCT
This sequence comes from Candidatus Poribacteria bacterium, assembly GCA_016215705.1. Lineage (GTDB taxonomy): Bacteria > Abyssobacteria > SURF-5 > SURF-5 > SURF-5 > JACRIR01. Next base: position 1,530 of record JACRIR010000068.1, read on the forward strand.
TGAAAATCTTGCCGTATTATTGGGCTGCGCATTCCGGCTTGGGGGAAGTATACGAAGAAAAGGGTAATCTCGACCGCGCGCTTGTGCACCTCACAAACGCCCGAATCCTGAATCCGGGCAGCCCCGACCTGTGCGTTCGTATCGGGCGTATTTATTATCTGAGGGGAGACATGAGCCGCAGCGCCGAGGCATATGAGGCTGCGGCGAGACTCGATCCCGATTGGTCTGTTCCCCACACCTGGCTGGCTGATATTTACCTGCGGCAGGGAGATGTTGAACGGGCGCAGGCGCACGCGAGGAAATTGATGGAGCTGGGCGCGACAGACGGTTTTGGATTTTAGATTTTGGATTGAAACTTACAAAAACATCGACCTTTCACTTGCCCTTGTTGATGCGCTCGATTATGGCATCGCCCATGTGGCTTGTTCCAACGGAAGGATAAGGACTAGCTTCCCGCTGCAGGTCGGATGTCACATGTCTTCCTTCCCTTAGAACTTCGGCCACCGCTCCCTCGAGTCTCCTGGCGGCCATGCTTTCTCCGATGTGCTCGAGCATCAGCACGGCTGAGAGCAGCATGCCCGTGGGATTGGCCTTGTCCTGACCCGCTATGTCGGGAGCGCTGCCGTGTGTCGCCTCGAACACCGCGAACTTGTCACCCATGTTGACACCCGGCGCGACACCCAGTCCACCAACGAGTCCCGCTACAAGGTCGGAGATTATGTCGCCGTAAAGGTTTGGAAGCACGAGCACGTCGTATTTCTCCGGCAACTGCACGAGTTGCATGCACATATTGTCGACGAGGATGTGTTCGTAGGCTATGTCCTTGTACCTCCTACTCACTTGTGCGGCAACATTCATGAAGAGGCCGTCGGTATATTTCATGATATTGGCCTTGTCGATAGCAGTGACTTTTCTTCGTTTGTATTTGCGCGCATATTCGAATGCGAACGTCACGATTCGCTCCGACCCCTTGACCGAGATCGGCTTGATGCTTATGCCCGTGTCGCATCCAAGCTCGACCCCTTTTTGCTCCTTCAGAAAATCGAGCAACGGATTGTCCACGCCGCAGCTTTCCATGAACTCGATGCCGGCGTAGAGGTCTTCCGTGTTCTCACGAACAACGACAATGTCGATGGCTTGCGGATTCGAGATGCGGCTGCGGACACCCTCGTAGTATTTGGTTGGCCGCACGCAGGCATAGAGGTCGAGCTTTTGGCGGAGCTCGACGTTGATGCTCCTGAATCCTTTGCCGACCGGCGTTTCGACGGGTCCCTTGAGGGCGATTGTGTTGTTTCTTATCGAGTCGAGCACCCGGTCCGGCAGTGGAGATTTTTCTTTTTCGATGACGGATGCGCCGGCCTGCTGGATGTCCCAGTCGATGGCTACGCCCAGGGCGGAGATGCAGCGCCGGACGACTTCAGAAATCTCGGGCCCAATGCCGTCGCCGGGGATTAGGGTGATTGTCTTAGTACTTGATCGCATGAATCCTCGCTACGCGGTTTATTCGGAAAGAATCCTTTCCCTCTTGCGCAGGCGAGAGGCGAAGGGCTAAAGGGAAATTTCGAGAATCTGTTGTCTTATTTGGAGAAATCCCCCCACCCCCTTTACTAAGAGGGGAGCTTATTTCCCCATTCACAAAGGAACCCTTCTTACCCCCTTTCGCAAAGGGGGCAGGGGGATCTAAGGGCCTACAAACAAACGTCAATCTCGAATTTGCCTGCCTCCAACAGCGCGCGCACACGCTGAAGGAACTGTATCGAGGTTGCTCCGTCGACTATGCGGTGGTCATAGGAAAGACACAGGTACATCATGGGACGAATGGCTATGGCGTCGTCCACGACGACTGCGCGTTTCTCGATCTTCTCGGCGCCGAGTATCGCCGCCTGCGGCTGATTTATTATGGGCGTCGAAAGGATCGCCCCGTACGAGCCGGGATTTGTGATGCTGAACGTGCCCCCTTGAATCTCGTTGAGCGACAGCCGTCCCTCTCGGGCGCGCCGCGCGAGCGAGTCGACTGCCTTTGCGAGGTCTTCCACGCCGAGCCTGTCAGCGTTGCGAATGACCGGCGTCATCAGGCCGCGCTCGGTCTGCACCGATACGCCGACGTGGTAGTATCGTTTCAGGATTATTCTGTCGTCCACGAGTGAGGAGTTGAGATATGGGAACTCCTTCAACGCCTGGACGGAGGCGGCGATGATGAACGGTAGGAACGTGAGCGAGACACCATATTTCTGGCGGAACGCCTCTTTGTTCTTCTCGCGCAGAGCGCTGACCTCCGACATATCCGCCTCGGCGACCGTGGTCACGTGAGGCGACGTGCGCTTGCTCCGAGCCATGTGCTCGGCTATCGCCTTACGCATCCCCTCGAGCGGAATCACTTCCTCGAGGTCTTCAAGCGCTTGATCAGCGGGTCTCTTGGGTGCGGTTTCTTTTTTCTCCGGTTTCCTCTCTTCTTTGGGCGCAATGAATTGAGCCCCTACAGGTTTAGGCGCGACCTCGATGCCTTTTTGTCGCCTCGCAACGTAATCAAGAATATCCTCTTTGGTCACGCGCCCGTCAAGTCCGCTTCCCGTGACATCCGCGAGGTTAACGCCATGTTCTTTGGCCATGCGGCGAACCAGAGGCGAGGATTTCGTTAGTCGCCGCTCGGCCGCCGAGACGATTCCTTCTTCAGATTCCACAGGTCTTGCGGCCTCTGCCTCCTCAATCCTTTCTTCTTCCGTTTCTCGTTCCTTTGCCTTTTCCCCTTCGAGCGATGGAGCTTTTTTCTCCGGTTTCCTCTCTTCTTTGGGCGCAATGAATTGAGCCCCTACAACTTTAGACGGGGCCTGTGGCTCTGCAGTTTTGGATGCGGCTTCGGGCCTTTTCTCTACCGTTGCAGTCCCAGGTACTTCCGCCACTTTTTCGCCGGGCGCGCTTATGATGGCGAGCAGCCCGCCGACCTTGACTTCTTCACCTTCCTCGGCAAGTTTCTTTTGAAGAACGCCCGCTGCCGGAGACGGGATTTCGACATTAGCTTTGTCCGTCGCTATTTCGACAAGCGATTCATCGACGGCCACCTGATCGCCAATTTCCTTCAGCCACTTCACGATTGTCCCGCTGACAACGGTCTCTCCGATCTGCGGCATAATGACTTCGGTGGGCATCATGGCCTCCTAAGAAAGGGGAAAGAAGAAAGGAGCAAGGCGAAAGGGAAAAGAAAGCCAAGAGAAAAGAGATTGCTTCGCTTCGCTCGAGACCTTTTTGGGGTCGGGCCTACACAATTGGCAAGTGGATTTTTCTGCCAGGAGCATTCTCGTGTCGTGATTCGGATTGTCATTGTGTAGACCTGACCCCTCCTGTATTAATACTCGATTACACGGTGGACGGCGTCGATAACATCCTGCTCGTTGGGCAGATAGAATTCTTCTAGTGGCGGGCTGTACGGAATGGGCGTGTCCGGCGCCGCCACCCGAATGATTGGCGTATCGAGATACTCAAACAACTCTTCTGACAGCAGCGCCGCGATTTCGGCGCCGATGCCGAGTGTCTTATGGTCCTCATAAGCGAGTATGACACGGTTGGTCTTTTTGACCGAATCGTAGATTGTGCTTTTGTCGAGCGGCATGATCGAGCGAAGATCGATAAGCTCGATTGAAAGGTCTTCGGCTTCGAGTTTGTCGATTGCACTCCGGCAATGGAATACCATCGAGCCATAGGTGATTATGGTAACGTCGCCGCCTTCCTTAAGAATCTTCGCCTTGCCAAGCGGGACAATATAGTCTTCTTCGGGCAGGTTTTCTTTGGCGCGGCGGTAGAGGAATTTCGGCTCGAAGAATATGACCGGGTCATCGTCGCGGATGGCCGCCTTCAGGAGTCCCTTTGCATCGTAGGCGGATGAGGGGACCACGACTTTGAGGCCGGGGGTATGCGCAAACCACGCCTCCGGACTCTGTGAATGATAGAGGCCGCCGTGCACGCCGGCCGCCGAGGGCGCGCGAACAACGAGAGGAGCGGGCATTTCACCGCCGGTCCGGTATCGCAGTGTCGCAGTCTGATTGACTATCTGGTCGAATCCGCAAGTTATGAAATCGGCGAACTGTATTTCTGCAATTGGCCTGTATCCCATAATGGCCATGCCAAGGGCAGCGCCTACTATCGCGGATTCGGAAATCGGAGTATCGATCACTCGGTTCGGCCCAAATTCGTCGTATAGTCCTTCGGTCGCGCGGAATGCGCCGCCATAGATTCCGACATCTTCGCCGAGCACAAGCACGGACTCGTCGCGCTCCATTTCCTCTTTCATCGCGAGGCGAATCGCCTCCAGCATAGTTATCTCGGGCATGCGGCAATTCCAATCTCCCCAAAGGGGTCACGTCTACATATTTACAAATTAGTTTCTCCACTGACGACAGGTTTTTGTCTCGATTCAATTGTCAAGTGTGTAGACCTGACCCCTTCGTCGGGGGCAAACACGTCTTCAAGCGCGCTCTCACCCGGCGGGAAGGGGCTATCGAGCGCGAACTGCGCCGCCTCGTCGAGTATGGCGGAAATGCGCTTGAGCATCTCTTCTTCCTCTGACTCGCCGAAGCCGGCTTTTTCCGTAAGAAACCCCTTGAAGCGCGTGATCGGGTCCTTTTTTTTCCACTCCTGTTTTTCGGCTTCGGGCTGGTATTTAGCTTCGTCGTGTTCCGAGTGACCCCGGATGCGATAAGTCATACACTCAATGAGTGTCGGACCGCCTCCGGCGCGGGCACGTTCAACGGCTATCTGCATAGCGTCATAGACCGCGAGCACGTCGTTGCCGTCGACGAGCAGCCCCTGGAACCCGTACGATTCAGCGCGGTATGATACGCAACAGATCGCCATTTCTTTTTCAACCGGCGTCGAGTAGGCATATTTGTTATTTTCGCATATGAGCACAAGGGGGACCTTATGGATGCCGGCAAAATTGCAGCCTTCATGGAAATCGCCCCGGTTCGAGCCTCCCTCGCCGAAGTAGCTAACGGCAACGCTGTCCTTGCCGCGCAGTTTGAATGTGAACGCCACACCTGCGGCGATCGGGATTGTGGAAGCGAGAATACTGGTGGGTGGGATTATTCCGAGCTTTTTGCTGCCGGCGTGTAGAAACGAGTCGCGCCCCTTCGAGGGGCCGGTCGCCTTGCCGAGTATCTGGGCCATGAGTATCTTTGGGTCCATTCCTTTGATAAGAAACGCACCCAGATCGCGATGGATGGGCGAGATGACGTCGTCGTCTCTCAAGTGTGCGCATGTGCCGGCCGGAATGGCTTCCTGGCCGGTCGAAAGAAAGATGCCGCCAAAGATTTTCCCCTGTCTATAGAGCTTCGAGAGTCGATCCTCGAACTGTCGAGTCAACAGCATATTGTAGTAGAGATTGAACAGCTTGTCTTTCGGGAGGTCCTTCGCGGCCATAGGTTTCTGTTCCTGTCGTAATAACGATGAATCCTTGCCCTATAAAGACGCTATATGCCGTCTTTGCGCACATCATTCTGATTCGTTCGCGGGTGATGAATGATAAATACCAATATGTCAAATTATATCAACAAAGGACATGGTCAGCAAGCGAATGAGACAAACCTGCCGGGCTCACGAGAAGAGCCGATCATGACTCCTTGTTCCCGGTTCGTGGTCAAGAGTAAGCCGAAAACTCGAAGCGAAAGGGACGGAAAGCTTTCCCGGAAGGATGGAATGGGGCTGATGCCAAGTCAACTACTGGTCTTCGAGGCGTGTGCCGAATCAAACACTGAACTCGATTTATGCGCCGCGCCCCATCTCGGGCTTGTCTCCATTTGAAAAGCGCTGGTCGTGCGACTGCCCAATTTCCCTAACAATATTATTTATTTCACGATAAAGCGCCTATGCGAGACCGTCCCCGCAATTACGAAACCGAACATTTGTGATTGTAGAGACTGCCCTGTATGGCCGCTAGAATTCATGGGCGACCACATAGGGTCGTCTTTGCAATCGCCGGACAGCCTCATGCAGAACCCTGCGCCTATTCCATGATCCTGTCCGTTGTGTTCGCTTCCCCTGGCAACCGGCGGGAATGAATTCTGGAGAGCGAAGAACATGTGAGATGAGCCGGTCATTCCAGAGGCGCCCGGCGCAATGGAGGAAATCTGCGACTCAGACCGTCTCAAATAGCGGGGATTTCCGAGGCCATGCTTGCGTATGTTTTCAATGAAGTCCTGAATGCGACTTCCGACATTTCGAGAGTGTTGAAGACGTCAAGTGCTTTTCCCTCGAGAACCACGTCTTCCTTCAACTGCTTTGGGGCCATTTGGCAGAAAGTGTTTGCCAGGAAGACGATGCTTGTCGGCGCCTTTGGCGGGATTTCCAGTTGAGGGGAATGATGGAATCGGATCGCGTCACCGACAATTGGAGGCAGCAGCCAGTGTTCCGCCAGAAGATATCCTGCCTCCGCGTGGGTTACGCCGAATGCCATTTCTTCCAGCTTCAATCGCGTAGTCTCGCTTGTGGAGTAAGGGAGGGCCGTTTGTTCTCGGCTCGCAGCAGCTTTTTCGGCAAGTATAACCTTTCCCATATCGTGCAGTAAGCCGGAAATGAAGGCGCTTTCCATTCCACCGATCTTAGCGGATTAGTGTGACAATGGCCGTCATTCTGATCGCAGTGAAGAATCTCGTTCTCGGTTCCTTAGTCCTTTCATTTCACAGAGACTCTTCGCGAAGTTTGCCTCGAACGGCTGAGAAGGACGTCGAAGGGCTCAAAGGGACCTTCGGGTTCGACCATTTGTGAAAGACTCAAAATATCCAACTTCCCCATAACACCGTCATTCAGGAAACATCGTGATGCCCAGTATTATATCACAACTGTTTTCAAGCGCATGCCCCTTCGTGTTCTCCTCGTGTTCTCCTTGACTCCGAGGTGATCGTTAGGCTAATCTTCCTGCATGAATGAACGATTCATTCCACTAGGCGAAATTTGCAATGCTGCCGCAATGACCGCCGGAGCCAAAGCAACAAACCTCATGCGGATGAAACGGATTGGGCTGGCGGTTCCGGCCGGATTCTGCATTCTCGGCGCCACATATCGCGGGCATCTGAAAGACAGCGGCCTTTTGTCAGAGGTCGAGTCACGCCTGAAAGCTCTCGCCCGCGCAACAGTCGAAGAGAAACGGGAACTGCTGCGCCATATTCGCGAAAACATTGTCAACGCTTCTTTATCGGAACAGCTTTGCGCTGAGATTGAGGAACAATACCGGAGACTGGCGGCGAAGCGGGTCGCGGTTCGTTCGTCGGCCACGGCTGAGGACTTGCCGGGTCACTCGTTCGCAGGAATGTACGACACGTATCTCGGGGTGGCCGGTCTGCAGGAATGTCTGGCGGCTATCAAGAAATGCTGGGCGTCGCTCTGGACCGAGCGCGCATACGACTACCGGGAACAGAACAGGTTTGGTCATATGCGCGTGGATATGGCTGTCATTGTTCAGGAACTCGTCGAGGCCGATGCGGCCGGGGTGATCTTCACAGCCGATCCAGTCAGCGGAGGAACCGATTGCGTTATTATTGAGGCCTGCGCCGGGATGGGTGAGGCGCTCGTTTCGGGCAAGACGGCGCCCGACAGGTTCGTGCTGGCAAAGAAGGACCTCCATGTACTTTCGCATCCCGTTTCAAACACACCGTGTATCGGCGAATCCGTCGCCCGCCGGTTGGGCGAGTATGCCAGGAGAATCGAACTGGAATTTGGCGCGCCGCAGGACATCGAGTGGGCGGTAAAGAGGGAGGACATCTTCTTCCTCCAGTCGAGGCCGATCACGACACTGCAAGATTCGCAACAGAAGGAAGACATGCGTTCCCGCCTTCGCAAAAATGATAAGGAAGGGCGCAGGAATTACAAAATGGAACGCGGGGATGATAATGAGGCTCGACAGATTTGGTCCAACCTTAACACCGGTGAAGTTATGCCCGACGTGGTCACGCCGATTAGTTGGTCGATGATAACGCGAATGGTCCCGCTTATCTTCAATTCGCTGTTGAACGGAATCGGGCGCGACACGGGCGACAATCCCTTGGTTTGCCGGTTCGGCGGGAGAGTCTATTTTAGTCTCAACACTATGGTCGCGATATTTCGGTGTCTCCCGGGAATGGGAAGGAAAGATATTACCGAGGTGTTTGGCGGTGACCAGGGCCGACTGGTGGAGGCGGGCTTTCTTGATCTGGCGGAAGAAAATATTCCTAAACTTGACTTCAGCATCTCGAGACTGCTTGCCAGTATGCCGGGGTTCCTATTCCGCATCGCAGTATTTCCATGGAAAAGGGCGGAATGGCTTATTGCCAGAATAGAAAAAAAAGCGGTTGAACTGAAGAAAGTCGAGAGCCTTCGCACCTCTGAAGACGAACTCTTGAAATATACACAGACCGCAATGGACGACATCTCGTATGTGGCGAGCGCCGTCCCATTCGCGGGGATAGGGATATGTTTCTTCGCGATCCTTGATAAGCTCTGCCAGAAGTGGCTCGGCGATCAAAGCGGGGCGACTGCCAACCGTCTTCTAACTGCTTTGGGCGGCATGCACAGCGCCGAGTCCGGACTTCATTTGTGGAATTTGGCCGCCAAGGCGCATGAGCATCCGGAAGTGAAGGAAACTATCCTCTCGTGCACGGACTGGCGCACCGCCGGCAAGAAATTAGAGGCGACTCCGCGAGGCGCAGACTTCCTTTCCAGTTGGAACGAATTCATGGATAGGCATGGTCATCACACGCGCGGGGAGCTCGAGCTTGCGAACGCGCGCTGGTGTGAGACCCCCGATTATATTTTCAAGATTGTCAGTGGATATCTTGAAAATTTCGGCGACGTTGACCCGGTCGAGAATCATAGGAAGAGCGCGGACGAACGAAGACGTCTCGAGGAGTCGTGTCTACTGCGTCTGCGGAATCCGCTCAAACGCGCCATCTTCAGTTTCTGCTTGGAACGCGCCCGGCGCGGTATGTTGCTTCGCGAGAACTTCAAGAACGTGGCGGTGCGCTACCTGGCCGGCGTTCATCTTGTACTCTTGGAACTAGGCGAGAGACTCGCTTCCAAAGACGTCTTAGAAAGCAGGGACGATATTTTCTTCCTGACGTTGGAGGAAGTCGGACCCGTTGGACTGGGCGTGGCGCATTTCAATGTCCGAGAGGTCGTTGCCGCACGGCGGGCGGAATACGAATGGAATCTTTCCATAACGCCGCCCAAAGTGGTGGTCGGCCTATTCGAGCCTGACAATATCGTCTCGGACGTTCTGCCTGCGTCGAGCATTTCCGAAGGCCAGACCGAAGTATTGAGAGGAGTGGCGGTGAGTGCGGGCTTGGCGGTCGGGCCTGCGCGTGTGATCCTCAAGGCGGACACCAGCGAGCATGTTCTGCCGGGAGAGATTCTGGTTGCTCCGTTTACCGACCCCGGCTGGACACCTTATTTTATCTCTGCTGCGGGAATAGTCATGGACCAGGGCGGACTCTTGAGTCACGGCAGTATCATTGCGCGCGAATACGGAATTCCGGCGGTCGTAAACGTCGGCCCCGCCACCAAACTTATCAAGACCGGCCAGACCATCGAGGTCAACGGCACGCAAGGAACAGTGAGGATACAGGCGAAGGGGGCAAACCAGGGGGAACATCCCGCGAGGCGCGGCGCTTCGGAAACCTAAGCACGGGAATCTCTCATGTAGATGTGCATCAACTTGACACGAAGCGTATGCGTGTGTTACGAATCATGGCGCGACGACACCCCTCGCTGAAATCAGCAATATTTCGTCGGGAGACGGTCCATGAGTCACAAAACACGTGGCGACATATCATGTAAGGTTGAGGAGATTCTTGACAAGATACGCGGGTGGACCACGGAAAATCAATCCAGGCCGGAAGCGTCAAGACTTCTTGAATGGATTGGCAAGAGGCAGGCAGGCGCAAAAGCAGAGCCGCTGATTGAAATGCTTGCGTGGGTGGGCCGGGAAGAATCTTTGCGGCCTCTGGGAGCTACGCTTCTGGAATCACTCCGAGGAATGACGCTTTGCGATATTATCAGCATCGCCGGACGGCGCATGATCTTCTTGCTCCTCGGAGTCGTGATGGCGAGGCTCAACGACACAACGCTCAAGAAGAATATCCTGAATCCGGAGACGGCGTATCAATCACTGGCGCGCACCGTCGAAATCTTGCAAACGGAAATCGCGTACTCGAGCGTGCCGGACATATCGGCGTTCGCTGAGAGCTACGGTTGTCAGGTCAAGATTCCCGAAGATTCCATTCCCATCGTGACAAAGCAATCTGTCCATAGCATGGAAGATTTGGTTCGGTGCGAGGCTCTCGGGCCTCAATGGCATGACCGCCTCATGAACAACTTCACGATTCTCAGCCTGATGGCGAAGAGGTTCACCCTCCCGAAATTAGCGCTGGCCGGCGGGCCTTTTTCGATGGCGGCGGTACTGGGAGGAGTTGAGACGATCGCCAAGAAGACGATTACCGAGCCGTTGCTTGTCGAGCGGCTGCTTGAATTCTGCACCAACGTATCCATTCTCGCAGGCCGGGGAATGGTCGCGGGCGGCGCGGATATGATTTACATCGGGGACCCGACAAGCGGTCTCCTTTCCCGGAAACTTTACGAAAGATTTGCTGCGCCTTATGTCAAGCGTGTTGTCGCGGCCCTTGATGTGCCCGTGGTTCTTCACGTCTGCGGCAGAACTACGCATATCATCGAGCAGATGTGCGCCACGGGAGCGCAGGGCATAAGCGTTGACAGCGCGGTGGATTTGCCGTCAATCGTTTCGAGGGTTCCGAGGAACGTGGCGATTATCGGAAACCTTGACCCCGTCGGCCCCCTTTTGAACGGGACTCCCGAGGAGACGGCTTCGGCCACAAAAGAGCTTCTGGACAAAATGCGCGACGTCCCGAACTACATGTTCTCCGCCGGTTGCACCGTGGCCCTCGAAACTCCGCGCGAGAATCTGCTGGCAATGATAGAGACTGTCAAGAACTATCAATAACGGCCCCTTACCCTCAAACAGGAAATCTCCTTCGCGTTGACACAAACCGTTGCTTTGCTTACGAGGGTATAAAGAGAATAGGCGCTATCGATTTACTTAGGAGGTCTTCCTTGCGTGCCGAAATGCTGGACCTCGGTGACTCGTTCGGCAAGCGACTCGAGATCGGACGGACTGCCTTCCAGGAAATGCGTCACGATTACGACGAGCATCGTCCCCAGGACCATCTGGGCGGCAAGCTTCGTGTCAATTCGGCCGAGAATTCCCAGCCTCTGGCCGATTACCAACTCCGTTTCTATTTGCCGGAGCATGACGTCGTTAATCCGGGCGAGAATCGCATCGATTTCAGAGCTGAGCCCCGGCGCCTCTCGTAGTATGATTCGAAAAAGGTCGCGCTCCTCGTTAACCGCTTGAAAAACCCTCAAGTTCTTCTCCTTGATGAAATCGAAAAATGCGTTCCGATCGGACTTAGAGATTCGGGGGTCGTCAGGTTTGATGGGTTCCATCAGGTTCTGGATGCGGTCCAGGACTTCAAGCATGAGGGTGTGGAAAATTTCCTGTTTGCTCGTGAAGTGCAGATAAAGGGTGCGATGCGCGATGCCGCACGCATTACTGATGTCTTCCATGGTTGTGCCGTGGAATCCTTTCGACGCAAAGAGTGTTTCCGCCGTCTTCACAATCATATCCTGGCGAGATTCTTTTCGCATGTATGTCCGCTTGCGCTTTTCCTTTTGTTTAGTCAATAGGTACCCCTCGCTTTCTTGTGCGCAGTGACTATGGAGAGCGGGGCCGGATCGAAGCTTATCGTATTTATCTCGCAAAATCCGGCGCCTTCGAGAAACTCTTGCGCCTCAGATACGGTATAGGTATCGCCATTCTCCGTGTCCAGCAGCATGTTTAGCGCGAACAAGACAGGAAACAGGGGACCGGTTCTCTCTTCGTTGGTGAGCACGTCCGCAATTATCACGATGCCGGGGGCATCGAGCGCATTGTACACTCGCTTCAATAAGGCGCGATTGTCTTCCGTCCCTTCTCCGTGCAGGATATTCGACAACAAGGCGGCATCGTGCCCGCGGGGCAGAATATCGAGATAGTTGCCGGCCCTTGTGGAGAGCCTGCTTGCTGCCGGAGACCCGGAAATATACTCAGCCGCTATTTTGACGACGGGGCCTTGATCGAACACCGTCGCTTGAAGGTTCGGATACTTTTCGGCAAATGTGATGGAATTGACGCCCGATCCGCCGCCAACGTCGAGAAGCTTCTTGTATCCGGAAAGGTCCACCACCTGCGAGAGCATGGTTGCGCTGAAGACCGAAGTGCTGTGCATCGCGTGAGTGAAGAACTTCATCTTCGCCTCGTCCTTCATAGTACGGGCAACCGGTCGGTTCCGACGAACCGCCTCCGGAAGCCTGGCCCAGGATAAATATGAAGAGGCTTCAAGTGAAACGAAATTGCCTGAATAGAACGGCTTATGTTTGACGAGAAACTCGCTGGAAACGGGGGTGTTTTTGTACCTGCCTCCCGACTTCTCGAGCAGATTGAGCGCCACGCACGCATCCAGAAGCATCCTGACGGGTCGCTCTTCGAGGCCGAGCAGCTTCGCTATCTGCCCGGACGTTTTCTCTTCATCAAGATGGCTGAAGATATCCAGGTCGTTGGCGACGTGAAGAGCTCTGGCCTCACAGTACGCATGCGCGAGATTCCAGAGCGGAAGCGGGTTAATGTCGGGAATTCTCATTGTGCTCTCGGTCATGTTTGATCTCCCAGGAAACTCGGTTCCTAGTTTAGGGTTCATGGTTGAATGCCCAAGAAGTTGAACACCACATGTCATTCCCACGAAACTTGTCCTCGACTCTGATGGGGGAGCGGGAATCCTCTCCCTCACAATTATGATTACGCCGAAGACGAGATCATGCGTTTTCCACGCCGTAGCGCGATCAGCGGGATGATATTTCGGAGCAGATTGAATACCAAAATACTAAAATGCAATGTATATGCATATTATAATCGATATCTAGATAGTGCCGTTAAGAGGCTGTGCAGATAAATATGCATATAGTATGTATATCATGCTTTCTCTCGTTTGTCAATAGCAAAACCGCTTCTGCCGGGTTATGAGCCAGAAACTTCAGGCGGCTGACGCTCCGCACCCAGAGGATAACCGAAACAGTAGACATTATGAAGGAAGTTTTCGGGATTGATGCAATTTGGAATCGCGAGGATGACACTCAGGAGATGTATTCGTCCAATTCGTGGTCCAAGCTTTTTCTTCTTTGGTCGCGGCTACACCGCGGTGGGACAATCTGCGAAATCCCATATTCACGTCATTTGGTTCGTATTGGTTTCATATTCGTGTTTAATCTCCTTATTGCCTATAGAATGACCTCACTTCGTTACTGTAGATGATGGTCAGCGGCTGGGAATCCAAATCTGCGCCGCGGACCTTCCAGTATACGCGTTTGCCGGAGGGAATCTTGTTCCACACCGAAGCGGGCATCATCCAGTTTTCGGAATAGATGGTCTGACGCAGGTTCACGTACGTGCACCAATAGGTCCTGAAGTCCTGATAATAACTCAAATCAACGGCAAACGCATTGTTCGAGCCTCCGTCTGCCGTCCACATGAACGTTGGTGGCGAGCCGAGCGTCGGTGTGCCGGTCGGAGAAACAAGGCTTATCTGTGAAAGCTCGGGCTCTTGCAGGGGAACAAGGTCGACATTGGCCATGCCGAAAGCTAGGCTGCTGGCGTGTCCGGACCATGCTATCCAGAACGTGCCGTCGCTATTCGGCCCGCCGGTCGCTCCCCAGCTATTTTTGCACAGCCACGCCTGCTTCGAGTTGTCCCACCCGATAATGAGCACAGCGTGGCCTCCCTCGTACGCTCCGCTCGCCTGCCTGTAAACTGCGCCCGGGGACCGCGTGCCCCAGAACGTAAAGAAATCCGAATAGACCTGGTAACTGAAATATGCCGGCCCATCCTGATAAAGAGAAGCCTTCATGTCGTCTACGCTGCCGGTGTTGACCGTGAACAGACCCGTGGAATGATATGGCGCCGGCTCGCACTGAAGGCTGCCGCAGGCGACGTTTGTTTCCGTCGGGCATCCAGTATGATAGTCAGCGTAGCCCGTGCATGGCTCCTCCAGTGGGCCATTCGAGTACCAGTATTGCAGCGCAAAATAATTACCGCCACAGCAGCCTCCCATCGAGAGATTACACGAAACCTGTTGCTCCTCCGCCAGATTATATGAAGGTCCGCCCGCAAGAAGGATTTTCGATTCCATAACACCGGTGACCGCGAACGCCCAGCACGAACCACAATAGCCCTGATCCTTCGCAGTCGTCACCGCTCCCAGGGTACGCCAGTCGAACGACGATGGTAGCGTCGCCTTTGCCGAAGGCGGCATGTGCTTGAGTGTCGCCTGGTACTCGATCGGATCGAATCCCCAATCGCCGAGCGGGAATCTCTCCTGCGCCCATGCGTTGCCGTTCGCCAACCACAACCCGAAGACCGCGATGGCCAGTGACAATGTTTTCACGATCCCTCGCATATTCTCCTCCTGGAAACGCCTAGAGTGTCAAGAGCGCTCAAAGCGCGTAGTCACGACGAGGATTCAACCCTGCGCCCATTCCATCTTTGCCATTCGGCTCAGGCCCAAATGCAATCTATAGGCAGGAGCATAATTTGAGCCAAGAGGAGAAGCCTGGCAACCATACTTTGAACATCTCGTGTTTGTCCACATAACTAATTGGCAGGTAACTATTTATAAACATCTGAGATTGTTTCCAGCGGATAGTGAGCGGCCTATTTCAGGCTGGTTCAGGAAAGGGCGCCGCCGCTATTTGTCGTCGGAGTGACAAAGTTGGCTTCCGGCGCGTAAAGGTCTGATTCTTGCCATAGAGTTCATAACGCGGCATAGCCGCAGCCAAACAGCACGCATCGGGCGCGATGAATCGCGCCCCTACAGCGTTTCTTTGCTCGCGCCTCGGGAAAATCGGGGACACGATGTGGCATCATGTCTCCGATTTTCTTCATTTTTGTCTGCAGGGGCGCAATTCATTGCGCCTATGTGACTAATATGTGTCAGGTACTTGCAAGAAATCGCAACACGAACTCAAAGAAATCACTCAAACTGTCGGATGCCATCTGGAGAACGCCGGGCACTATGGTCTATAATAATAAAGTTCTTCACAAGGATATGGCAAATGAAGCCCGAGGAGTTCGATTTCGTAGCATTCAATAGCACGAACCTGCCGGATGGGTATCCGTCCAGGTTTTCTGCCGATTCCTACGTCAGCGAGCCATTCTCCCCAGCTTATGATGATAGAAGAAAGGCGTGTCTCGAATTCTTTTCCAGGAACCCGGCCCGGCCGACAGTCAAAGGGTTCATATACGAGTTAGCGCGGCTTGCAACATCAGCGGGAAACATCAATTGGTATGCGATAGAAGGAGCGCTCACATATGTCGAGCAGAGAATAGACTGCGCCGATTTCGTGCTGCTGGGAATCTTGAGGCTGGTTTTCCAGTTCGGACAACACGGGATGCGCCCTAGGAGAGTTTCACAGAACCACGAGGGCGCAATGAATTGCGCCCCTACTGACAGCAGTGAAAAAAAGATTCCCGATCGCATTGTGCGGCGGGCCAGGGACGTGATGCTCGGCTTCAAATACTGGCCGGATGAGCCGGGTCAGGATTCCATGTGCACGTGGACGGAGAACCATCAAGTGATATTTTCCACGTGCGAGTATCTCGCCGGAATGCTCTTCCCGGATGAGACTTTCAGGAACTCGGGCGCGACCGGGCGGGAAAAAACGAAAAGAGCGCGTCGTCGATTGCTGAAATGGATGGAATTGAGATTCCGGACGGGTTTCAACGAATGGCTCTCCAACGTCTATTATGATGAGGATATCGCTGCGCTTGTGACGCTGGCCGATTTCTGCGATGATCCGCTGCTCGTGCGAGGAGCGCGGTGCGCACTGGACCTCCTCTTCTACGACATGAGCCTCAACTCTTTCAAGGGCACATTTGGCTGCACGCATGGTCGCAGTTACGAGCGCGAAAAGAAGTCAGGCCTCGAGGAATCGACCGCCGACACCCAAAAACTCATGTTCGGGATGGGGGTATTCGGAAGCGAGGACAGCATGAGCGCCGTCCATCTGGCGCTGAGCCGGAACTACCGCCTCCCGAAGGTCATCTACGACATCGCTTCCGATTATTCAAAACAGGAGATGACAAGCAAGCAACGAGCAGGCATTCGAATAGCCGAAGCGCCACGGTGGGGACTTGGCTTCGAGGGTCTCGATGACGGGATGACGCTCCTGAGCTTCGAGGCGTATGTTCATCCGAAAACCTTTGCTCTCTTCATCAGGCTGCTCGAGGCGTATCGGTGGTGGGACAACGAGTTCTTTGTTGCCTTCAAAAAGATGAGAAAAATGCTGACGATGTTGCGTGAGATAAGCATGACGAGGCCGGTCGCATGGCTCTTGAGAAAAGACGTCTCACGAAATATGCGCGAGGAAGTTCACACGGTCACTTATAAAACGCCGGACTACATGTTGAGCGCCGCGCTGGACTACAGGAAGGGTTTCGGTGGCGACCAGCAACATGTCTGGCAGGCGACGTTGTCGGAGGAAGCGGTTTGCTTCACGACTCACCCGGGCTCGTTTGCGGAGCGCTCGCCGGACTACTGGACCGGCTCCGGCTTTCTCCCGAGGGTTGCGATGCACAAGAACGTGCTTGTGGCTGTCTATCGCATCTCTTCGATGCCCGGGCTCTACATGCGCAACAAGCACGACTTCACGCATGCATACTTTCCGAAGAGCAAATTCGATGAAGTAGCCGAGAAAAACGGATGGGTGTTCGGTCGAAAGGATAGAGGCTACATCGCGCTGTATTCACGGAACAAATATTATTGGCAAAAGGAGGGAACGGATCGGGAGGCCGAGATAATTGCGGCAGGCAAAGAAAACATCTGGCTCTGCGAGATGGGCCGTGAAGAGACATCCGGAGGATTTTCCGATTTTCAGAAGTCCGTCGCAGCGGCAGAACTTTCCTTCAACGGACTGGGAGTCCAATACCACTCGCCGTCGGTCGGGGCTGTCGAATTCGGGTGGAGCGGCAACTTCCTCGTCGCCGAAGAGGAGATTCCCTTGCGAAACTGCCTACGCTACGACAATCCCTACTCACAGACCGCTTTCGACCCGAAAGTGGTCGAAATCCGGAAAGACAGCGAATGGCTGCGTCTCGAGCTCGACAATTTGGAACGCTCGTGCAGTTCGACGGTATGATGTCTGACTTCGCCTGACTCCCAGGCGGACTTGCCAAGAGGAATGGCATATAATAGCGGCTACATTTCGATAACCATAACTTCAAGCCGCCCGGCAAACTCGCACGTGCGAAAAAGGAGGCATATGAAAGGGGACCTTCTGGTCATCGACACCCCCAGCCATGGCCTGTCGTCGGCTGAATATGCTTGAATTGGCGGCAGTCTCTCTTTGCCGGCATCAAAATACAAGTGCAGCCACGGAGCGCACAGCGCGGCAAAGCCGCAACCAAAACAACAAAAAGAATTCACCACAAAGGCACGAAGTCACAAAGAAAAAGAAGAAGCATGTAACCACGGATTGCCACGGATTAGCAGGGATTTGGGGAAAGAAGAAGAAAAGAGAATCACGACAAGAATTCGTGATCCTGATATTGAGTAGTACAGAGTTCCCAGAGAAATCTTCTTTTTCACCAATCTCCGGACCTCAGTGATCTCCGTGGCAAAGAGACTTATGAAAAATGGAGGTGTGGAATGTTTGCCAGGCGTATGAACAAAGTTTATATGATTCTTTCGGTTGTTTTCTCCGCCGTTTGCCTCACGTGCGCGACTCCGGAGGTGAAGAAACCCGAGATGGGCAATGGAGACACGCGGGTTCCTGAAGCGGCCAAGGCGAATAACGAGGCGCGCGAACTCATCAATAAGTATCTCGTTCAGTATGGCCCTAAGCGGCAATACGACCTTGTCGCTGAAACGAATGTAGACATTCCCATGAGAGACGGTTCGACGCTGAAGGCCAACATCTTCAGGCCGGACACCGAGGGCAAATTCCCGATAATCATGTCCATGACCGCCTATATGAAGGACAGGCCATGGCCTGTTCCCGAAGGGCACGAGGGAGGACCGGGAAAATACCAGGTGTGGGAATTGCCGGACCCCGAGCGTTGGGTTCCGTGGGGCTATGCTCTTGTTCGAGTCGACACGCGCGGCTTCGGACAATCCCGGGGCAAAGTCTCCGGTCTGGACGACCAGGAGGCGAACGACTATTACGACGCAATTGAATGGGTGGCGCGCCAGCCGTGGAGCAACGGAAACGTTGGCCTCTCGGGCGTGTCTTACATCGCCATCAATCAATGGTACGCCGCAGCGAAACAGCCTCCTTCATTGAAGGCGATCATCCCATGGGAGGGTCTTGCCGACCAGTATCGCGACAGTTTTTATCGCGGCGGAGTCTTTTGCTTCCCATGGGTCATGTTCTACGTCGGAGAGTTCTATCGCGACTACTCGGTGCGCGGTTGGCCGCATGCGCAGGCGCACAACGAATCCACTATGATAAATATTTGGGACTTTGTCTCGCATCGCACTGATGATGAGTTCTGGGCCGAGAGGCGGCCGGACTGGAGCAGGGTTCAAGTTCCGCTATACAGCGCCGGAAACTGGAATGGTTGGATGGGCGCCGGCCACCTTCGCGGGAACCTCGAGGGATTCAAGCGAGCGGCCTCGACACACAAGAAGCTCCGTGTTCATACGGGCGCTCACCAGGACGCATATTACTCAGAGGAGGGCATGCTCGACCAGTTGAGGTTCTTCGA
>JACRIR010000069.1 GCA_016215705.1 Candidatus Poribacteria bacterium
GTGAGGCCGGTGTCGATGATGTCCTCGATGACAAGGACATCTTTGTTGCGCACGCCTGTGGACAGGATTGGAGAGAGGTCCACGCGGCCTGTGCTGTCATGGCGGTGATAGCTTGAGGCAGCGACAAAATCGAGTTCGAGGTCGACCGTGAGGTTTCTGATGAGGTCTGAAAGAAAGATGACGGCCCCTTTGAGCACGGCGATGGCCAGCAGGTTCTTGTCGCGGTAGTCGCGCGAGATGACCGCAGCCAGTTCCTTGACACGTTCGGAGATTTGGTCTCTTCCGAGGAGCACCTGCAATTGGTCTTTTTGCATAATCAATGTCCTTTGCGGATAAATTCGCATCTGCACCGGGGAGGCGAAAGGAGTAAGGCGAAAGACGAAAGGGAAAAAAGAGGACTTCTGCAAAGAGATTCGCACATACATCAGTATGGAGTATTTCCGGTTGTTCTTTTTTCATAATCAACCCTGAGAGCCGCCTTCGAGGTCGGTTTAAGCCTGAATTCCTTGTCTATGGCGTGACCCATGACCCACATGAGCTTGCCATTCGAGAAGAGTAGAGGCACATGGTCGCGGAGAAACCTCGGAACTTTCGCATCTATGAAATAATCTTTCAGCTTCTTGCTCCCGCTTGCGCCGAGCGGGCTGAATGAGTCGCCTGCGCGTCTCGGCCGGATTTCGAGGGGAACCTTCACAACGTCCATGTCAAAATACTGCCGATATGCATTGCAGAGTTTCACGAGACGTTGCGGCGAGGCGACGTTGGGCATGAGGCTGGTCTTTACGACGATGTCGAAATACGGGATCAACGTGCTTCCGCCGACTGCGATGCTATGACTCGTCGGAACGCCGGCGCGTCGTCTCGGCGTTTCCGAGATGAGGCCGGTCTTCTCGCTGATTTCCAAACGCAGTTTGCCCGGCAGATCGAGTTTGCCTGCGCCTGCGCAGATCAATGAGTCCGCATCCTGATAGTGGGAAGACTCGAGCATCGGTGAATCGGCGCGAGCCAGGCGCACAAGATTCGCGACTATCCTTCTTCTCAGCGCCGGATGCAACCCGGCAAGCATGGCGGCGTCGAAGACAAGCCATCCGCAATTGCTCTCAAGGAGAATCTCCGCCGACAGAAGCCTTGCCTCGGCCTCCAGGAAGTCACTCTCGAGCGCAAGTGACGCGGCCGCGCTCACCAGACGCTGTTTGATTTGCGGGTTGTAACGCGTTTCCAATTCGGGGATGAGTTCGTGGCGGATACGATTGCGCAGGTATTCCGGCGAAAGGTTGGTCTCATCCTCGCGGTATCCCAATCTGTGTTCGCGCACATAAGCCATGATTTCGCTGCGCCACACCTTAATGAGAGGCCGTATGATCCTGGGAATCGAAGACCCGCCTGAAGGCTCGCCGGGGGGCCTGCCGAAGGATTCGGTGAGAAGTCTTACGGGCGGGATGCCTGCGAATCCATCCGGACCTGAGCCGCGCAGGAGGCGCATGAGAATGGTCTCCGCCTGATCGTCGGCCGTGTGGCCCAAAGCAATCTTATTTGCGCCGAGAGCCCGCGAAGAACGCCGCAGGAAATCGTACCTCAGCTTGCGACCCGCGGCCTCTATGGAGAGTTTTTCTTGCTTGGCCACCGCACGAACGTCGGCCGAACTCGAAATAAAAACGAGCCCTTTTCGCGCAGCCACCTCGCGTGCAAATGCGGCATCCTCATTTGAGGCTTCTCCCCGCAGCCTGTGATTGAAATGCGCGACGGATATAGTGAATGAGTGCTTCGGGCGCAAATGCTCGAGGACTTCGAGAAGACACATCGAATCCGGCCCGCCCGACAGCGCCACGAGCACACTATCGCCCCGGCTCAGCATCTCATATCGCTCGATGGTGTCTTGAACGACTTTTCTCAAGGTGTTTTTCACAGAAAGACTATAGCAGATTCACACAGGAGCATCAAGGAGAGACGAAGGACGAAAGGGGAACGCGCAAGGTTCATGGTTCATGGTTTATGGTTCATGGTTCATGGTTTATGGTTGGGGAAAGACAAAAAAGGGGAGATAGCAGGGAGCAATGGTGAGTGATGGGTGATAAATGCGGAACGAAGGCGCAACTGCAGAGAGACGCGGCGAAGCAAAGCCGCAACCAACCAAAGAAAAGAAGAAACGGGAATCCGCAGATTGCGCAGATTCTCACGGATTTTGAGAAGAAGAAAAGACATAATCCACGAAGGCGCACGAAGAGACACGAAGAAGCACCAAAAAGAAAAGGAACCGGATTCACTGATTTGCGCGGATTCTGAGGAAAAGGGAAAAGGAATCGCGACAAGAATTCACTCTTGTCCAAGATAGCAGAATCAAATCATCGAGAAAGCCTGTCACCACTGAGTAACGCTGACATGCACGAACCAGGAAACCTCTTTTTCATAAGCAGCAAAGGAGAAGAAGCTTGCACAAATCATTAACCGCAGAGTACGCAGAGTACGCTGAGGACATTGGCTTTCTGCCGTTTTTCTCTGCGCCCCTCCGCGCCCTCTGCGGTTCAAGCTTTTTTGTCTTGGACAGCACTGAATGAAGAAGATACGAATCATCGACCGCAGAGGGCGCAGAGGAACGCGGAGGTCTTATCGTTTCTGCTTTTTCCTCTGCAGTGCTCACTGTTAATTTCTTGAATTTGTGTCGTGATTTCTCGCGACGCTTTGGATGGAAATCACACGGGCGCAATGAATTGCGCCCCTACGGGCATGAATCAAGAAACGCTGTAGGGGCGCGATTCATCGCGCCCGATGTATCCTGTTTAGTTGCGGCTACGCCGCGCTGCGAACCTCAGCGTCCTCTGCGGTTCAGATTCTTTCATTTTGGACAGCAGTGACAAGAATTCATGATTCTGACATTGAGTAGTGCAGACTCCTGCGTGTTATTCCCGCGAAGCCTGTCCTCGATCTCATCATCACCGACGCCAACACTGACGGCATTCTCATCTCCTGCGTGTCATTCCCGCGAAGCCTGTCCTCGATCCCCAATCGAGTTGAGGACAAGCTCTGATCGGGGGGCGGGAATCTGTCCCGGGACAACGATCATTTCTCTTGTTTGAGCCATTTGCCCTTTGACTTCTTCCAATGCTGGATTGTGAACACGACCCGCTTGACCCCTTTGGAGCGCAGGATGTTGCTTTCGAGCACGGTGAGCGTGCGGGCGGTCTCACGGTCATTCATTTCATGTCCGGTCATCTTCTTGAATTCTCCCCGGATCATTACGGACCCCGAGGCCGTGCTCACGCCCAGTGAGGAAGTATCAAGATTATTCTCGACAAGAATCTTGCGCACTCTCGAGTTTATCTTAAGGTCATCTTCGGACATGATGTATTGAGTGTTACGTCTTGCTTATTGCGTGGACTAGGGCTAGGAACGAAGAGATCATGTTCCACAAGAAACAGGGCCTGGCCTTGAAACTTGAAATCGCTTCTCGCGGAGGATTCAACCGGGAACCAAGAACCAGGAACCACCTTTTTAGAGCAGATACTCCATGACGAGCACGTCCACGAGCTTATCCTTTATCTTGGCGTGCCGTCTGAGCATGCCCGCTTCCTCATAGCCCAGTCGCTTGTAGAAGCCCAGCTTTTCCCTGTTGAAATAATAGGCGAAAAACATAAGCTTCTTGAAACCCTTTTTTCGGGCGGCGGCGAATACCTTCTCGGCCAGCTTGCGCCCTAAGCCTTGTCCGCGAAAATCTTTTTCCACCCATATGGTGGCAACCCCGATGTGCGAATACACATCATCTTGCGAAAAAGGCTGTAAGGCGCTGAAACCCACGACGCAACCACCCATATCCGCTACAAGCACAGCCTCGCGACTGCTCAGGCTCTTGAACCACGCAAGCCTCTGATTGAGCGGGTACGGCGTGATGTCCAGCACGGACTCACGATCAACGATGCCCTGGTTGTGAATCTCCGTGATTCGCTGAACATCCTTCAAGATCGCTTCGCGCACTCGGGCCTTCGAGTCGGCCCTCTCGACAGTTGTGGAACGTGCCATTTCCCAACCCCCCTCCCCCCAGTCTGCTAACAATTTACCACCCAAAACGTCAGGAGTCAAGAGGCATCAGTAGGCGAAAGGCGAAAGGGCAAAGGCGAAAGGGGAAAAACCAGTAGGCAAAAGGCGAAAGGACAGAGGCGAAAGGGGAAAGACCAGTAGGCGAAAGGCGCAACCAGAAAGGCGCAAGGAGAACGCAAGAAGATAGGGGCGAAAGGGGAAAAACCAGACCAGAAAAGGTCGCAGACCCGAGCCGCGACCACAAGAAGAAGAAACCCAAGAAGAAACTCCGGGAACACGAATGTCGCGAATGGCGCAAGGCGCGAGACGAATCGCACGAATAAGAATTCTTGGGGGGAAAAGGGGAAACGGGGAAAAGGCGAAAAGGACGGGGAACAAGCGAAGAAGAAAAAGAAATTGGGACACGAATACCACGAATTATGCGAATACCACGAATGAAAAGCCGAAAGAACCTTGAGTTATTTCAACCATAAACCATGAACCATGAACCGTGAACCAGGTTTTCACCCCGTTATTCTGGCCCAGACATGTTTGAGGCTTTTTATGCTTTCGTCCGGCGCGCCGTGCGTCGAGTATTCCGCCAACAGGAACATCTTGAGGAGAGTATGGAACTCCTGCGCCTGCAAATCTTCAGGAAGCGACCTCATGAATTCGGTAGGTGTTTGCCCGATCAATGGAGTATGACCCTGCGCGTGCGCGAAGTTTTCGAAGGCTCTGTACGTATAACTTACCAGTTCCTCTTTTGACATACTCTTGAGCAACCGACTGTTCGCAAAAGGATTCTCGAGATAGAGATTCTCTTGCTTCAATATCTCCTCGGTCTCCTTCACTGATATACGACGTTCTCGCTTGCTCTTCAACAGATTACGCAGACGCGCCGCGAATTCCTTCAGCCTGTTTGAGGCGCGACTGAGAGGGTTGCTTCTCCCCAGCGTGACTAACAGTCTGCCGAGCCCGAACAGCAGGCCGACAATGAGCAGGATGGCAAGCGCTATTCTCCCCAACGTCTCGAGTCCGTGAAGCGGCGGCGTCGGAAGCGGCGCGCGCTTTGCAGGCGCAGTATGGGCTTCCTGTGCAGCCGTTCGACGCGACTTGTCCGAAGACTCGCCCTCAGGCGAACCGCTTTTGCCATGACCGGCCCGCCCTTGAGATGATGCCGGGCCGGATTTTCCTTGATCTTTCCCTCCCTCGTCTTTGGACCCGTCTTTCTTACCCTCTTTTCCGTCATCCTTGCCCGACATTTCCTTTGCCATTTTCTTGGCATCCCGCTCTTCTTTCTCAAGAGCTGTCTCGATCTTGAAGGTCTGGCCTCCCCACGTCTCACCGGATATGCCCTTCTCTTCACCTTCCAACTCCTTGTCGGACGCAGCCAATTCGAGAGGACTCGAGGCCGAGCGAACAAGGTATTTCGAAACGGGACGGGGCGGAATGCTCGCGAGCGAGACAACAAGCACTATCGAGGCGCCGCCTGCCAGCGTCCAGAACCATCCGATGCGGGAAGGCGCGTCGATCTTCTTCTCCCAACAATGGAATCTTAGAGCCGATAATGTGGTTAACAGCAGGAGCGCAAGTGTGCACACTAGATTCTCGAGCATATAAGCGTATGCTCGCGAATACAACTGCCAATTATCAGCGGGCAACAGTCTCTGGCCGATGGTGAAGACAATCATCGAGAAAAGCGAAAAATATATTGTCCAGTTGCTCGGGCGCCGCGCAAAAACAGGGACAGACCCTATTTGGGGGACTGTTGTCATTCTTGTTTCTTTCTTTTCGGCTTCGAGCCTTTTCTTCTCCTGTTCCTCGACATACTGCTCGCGCCGATACCAGTCCTGGCGGGCCCGGATTTCCGCCCTCATCCGGAGGTCACTCTTTTCCGGCGCGTCCGGCTTAATGTCGAAGCACGATTCGCGGCACAATTTATACGACGCGAACCCTACCACTGCCACGATACCCAGGTTGCCCAAGAAACCTTCACCTGCAGCGGTTCCGCCGGCAATAAATCCAAAATGCGCGCAGAAAGTGAGCGCAAACAAAGCCATGACGCCCACAAGCGCAATGCTGTACAAATTCGCCTTTTCAGACTCGCCATAGAGACCCGCAAGTCGATTCACCATTACGGTTCCCATGACGTAAAGGAAGAATACCCATGTGAGCGCCCGCTCCTGGCCGGGATAGAAGACACCCTTGAGGGCGATTGCGAACGCAACGAGGCTCCATATCAGCCCGATGATGAACACGGGTATGAGCGCCTCAACGACAAAATCAGTAATAGATGTCCTGCGTGGCAAATTTCGCAAGGCCTTCCACGTCCTTTATGTGGTAAATGTCGATGGATTTCGAGACGAGCTTGTCCACTGCCTCGAAGTATCCTGCTTCATTATCTATCATGAACAGATATATTGAGAAGCCCGCTTCCTTCATCACGCTCAGCGTAACCGCCGTGGCGTCACTCACTTCGGGCACTATGACGAGGATCGACGAATCGCGGCTCAGTTGTTGAATTACATAGCTCAGGATTCTGTCGATGCTCGAACCATCGGTATAGTCGAGCCGCGCAAGCGCCTCGAGAATCAACCGCCCCTGTTCGGAGCCCTTGCGAGTCGGTATCATGAAGGGGGCAAGCGCGGTGGATTTCTCGCGTCTTCGCGCGCTTTGCGCCACTTGCTCGCGGAACTTGCCGAACAGCGGGAGCGATTCCCATCTCGCCTCCTCCGCGAGATCACGGCCGTTCGTGATAAGCCCCACTTGTTCATTGGCCTCTGCGATGTAGTTTGCAAGAGAGGCGGCCGTGATGACCGCGAGTTCGCCGCGGTCCCGGGAAATAGGGACAGACCCTGTTTTCCTGTATCCGTCCTCATGAAAGTCAAGAACTATTGTAGCGCCGATCACCTTTGACGGCTCGTAGACCTTTGTATGGAGAACGCCTGTGCGGGCGGAAGTCTTCCAATGTATCCGATTGAACGGGTCGCCCGGCGCATACTCGCGCACGCCGAGAATCCTTGCCGGGTCCTCGAATATTCTGTTCGTGATCTTGACGGTTCCCAGAGGCCTTCTGGCTGCGATATCGTACTCCGTTATGGACTCGACCGAGGGGTAAACGATGACATAGTCTTTGGCCGAACCGGTTTTGTATCGCCTGAAAAACCCGAAGATGTCTCCTGTCTCTGTCAGGACAGGCCCGATTTGATGGTAACCCCTGCGGTTGAAAACAATCTGGTAGAGCAGCTTCTCCTCCTGGCCGGGCATGAGAGTCAGCAGGCGCGTATACTCGCCCGTTATCGGCATTTTCTGAGGCAACAGGTCCTCGACGAACGCCCACGGGATAGGCAAGAAGCCCTTGTTCCTGACGGTAAGTATCACCTCGACTCTCTCGCCGATGGGGATTTCCATGCGGCTCACCTCACGCAGGCATTCGAGACCGCGCAGACATATCTCGACAATCAGACGCGAAAGCGCCATAATCAGCAGAGTCGCGTACAGGAAATAGACCACGAGGCCTGAGCCTGTGGCATATGCGAACAACAGGAGAGCTGCCGCTCCGGCGAACCATGTGAGGTTTCGGCGACCGAAGGCAGGTTTCTTTTCTATTGACTTCTTCATATTCCTAATCATTCCCGCGGGTTTGTTCGGGGCACGGGTTTATTCGGGGACACCATGCCGCATGGTGTCCCCGAATAAACCCTCCTGCCGCTCACCAACCCCACGTCTCATGGTGTCCCCGAATAAACCCCTTCTTCTCTCTTTCGCCTCACTGTCGCCAATCGGGCCGGTTGACGGGTGCGGGCGTAGCCTGAAGAATCTCTTCGATAAGGTTTCTAGGCGTCCGGCGCTTAAGCCTGCTCTCCGGTTTTACGATGAGGCGGTGCGCGAGCACTGCCGGCGCAAGAATCTTTATGTCGTCGGGGATCACGTAGTCTCTGCCGTCGAGTGTCGCGAATGCCTGAGCGGCCCGGTACAGGTTGAGCGAGCCTCTCGGGCTCGCGCCGAGCGCGAGGTCGGGATGTGTGCGGGTGGCGTGAACGATCCTCAGAAGATAGTCCTGAACCGAGGCGTGAAGATGCACGGACTTTATCTGTTCCTGCACTGCCAGGAGCTCATCCGCCGAGCTGATTTTCTGGAGCGAGCGGATCGGATGTTGCCGGCGCTGCTGCTCGAGAATCGTCCTTTCGTGTTCGAGTGAAGGATAACCCACGGAGATTCTCATGAGGAACCGGTCGAGCTGAGCTTCGGGCAACGGAAACGTGCCTTCGTGCTCGATCGGGTTCTGCGTCGCCACAACCATAAAGGGTCTGTTGAGCGGCCGCGTCACGCCGTCGACGGTCACCTGCTTTTCGGCCATCGCCTCGAGCAGGGCCGATTGCGTGCGCGGAGTGGCGCGGTTCAACTCATCCGCGAGGATGAACTGGCTGAATACCGGTCCGGGATGGAACTCGAACTCGGAGGATTTCTGATTGAAAATGGTGACGCCCGTGACGTCAGTCGGCAGCAGGTCGGGCGTGCATTGGATTCGCGTGAATTTGCAGCCGAGCGATATGGCAAGTGAGTTGACAAGTATTGTCTTCGCGACACCGGGCACGTCTTCGATCAGCGCGTGCCCGTCGCACAAAGTGGCAATCGCAAGCAGGCTGACCGCCCCTCGTTTCCCAACGACCACTTTCTCGATATTGCCGATGATTTTCTGCGCAAACTGAGTGGAGGCCAATGCCATATCGCGAGTCTCCCAAGAAATGGTCCAACTGACTTTACTTCATCAGTCGAGTTCATCTCCATGCATCCAGCAACTGCTCTCTCCCGTTCTCTTTGAACTCGACGCGCAGCTTTTCCATTTCTTCTTTCGTGAATAGTTCGTATGTCCCAAAGCCTCGACGAAAGAAATAAACGTTTCCTTCCCGTATCCATTCCAGGTTGTAGAACTCGTGCTTGAGAGGTCTTACAAGCACTTTCTCGGTGCGTGTGAATTCGAACTCGTCTACAATCCTGATAAAATCCGGTTTCCACTTGCTGTCCATGCTTCCGCTCCGACATTGTTGCTCCACGTACTCATGAAAGTCTGCGGCATTAAAGGTCTGTCCCGTCCGCAATCTTGCCGCCGCCATGACCCACTCGTCGGAGACCGGGCAAGGCACGCCGTATGCCGCAACCAGCTCGAACGCCGGAAATCCGCCGACCACCTGCGCCACGTTTTCCGCGGAAAAATTCTCGCCGTCCTTCCTTATCCAATCGTTGGTTCTTCCGTCGAAGTAGAGGTACCTGTTGCCGTCAATTATTCTGATGTGTCCGAGGTCTCCCGAGTGGTAGACACCGCCTCTGATCTTCTTAGAGTCCTCCTCGGGAAGCTCATAATACCCCTCAAACTCGGGAAGCGCGCCTCCCTCTCTCACAATCTCTCCGACTGCCTCGGTGTAGTTGAGGAACTTTCCCTTTTCATCGTATTCCGCCGGGGGACATTCGTTTCCGCCCTCATTATGAATCTTCACATCGGGGTCGATAATCAAGCCTACGCTTCCTCTCGGGTTGTCCTTGTGACCCATCACTGCGATCGCCATCTCCGTTGACCCGTAGGATTCCATCATGTTTTCCAGGCCGAAATATCTGATGAACTTCTCCTGATCGACCCATGAGGCCCCGTTGCCAAAGGCTATTTTGAGCTTGCTGTCAGGGTTTTCCGCAATGTTTCTTATGATGTTCTGCTCGCTTCCGTATTTGCGTTCGAGCGCGAGCACAATATAGTGCACCGGCTGTCCTACGTAATTCCACCACGTAACGCCATACTTCAAAATGTCAGGCACGAAGCCGCTGGCGCTGAAGCGATCCCTCAGAACGAATGAAGCATTGAATACAAACGCCGGCATGACGGCCAGGAACATGGAATTCGAATGGAACAACGGCATGCATGCGTAACCCCTGTCTTCTCGCCCCGGCTCATAGTCCATGCCGACCAGAAAAGCGCCCACGCCCATACCCATTCTCATCAATTTGTTGTGCGAATTCTTGATGCCCTTGGGCAGGCCCGTGACTCCGGAAGTGTAAATGGTCAACAGGTTCATAGTCAGGTCTACTTCAACCCTTGGCCGCTGTTGTGCCGCGTCGCCCATCTGTTCCTGCAACTCGGAGACGACCTCTTCGATATCCCGCAAATCACCCGGCATATCCCGATGTTCCACGTCGGTTTTCAGCAGAAATATTCTCTCAGGTGTTATGTGTTCCAGTCTATCCCCGATGTCTTTCACTCTGTCGCAGTGGCGGTCATCGGTTATCACAAACTGGCACCTAGCCTTGTTCAAAACATCGGCCAGAAGGTCTCCCCGTAAACCGGTGTTGATGCCGAAAAGAGTTCCGCCGGTTAGAGCGCATGCTCCAAAGGAATAGAGAAACACCGGATGGTTGTCCATAAAAACAGCCGCCCTGATCTCTTTGTCTCCGGTGGACGCATTATCGTAAAGTTTTTGGAAAAGGTGCGCGTAAGAAGATGAGGTCCTGTAAAATTCGCCGAAGGAAATCCGCCGGTTCCGGAAAATGATAAAAGCCTTATCCCGCGTGTTCTCGTCCAGAGCTTTGGCCTCCATCCGGCCTGCAACAGTGGAATCGAAGGTGCTCTCCTCAGCCATTCGAGACATCCTTTCCGGAATCAAGATACGCCCAACCCTTGTCCGAATGAACCCCCATTGATTTTCATCCCGGACATGAGGAATAGCATTCGAGAAACTCCTGACCTCCCTAATATTTAGAGTATATCAAAAAGCGCTAATATCTTCACTTTTCTGGGTTGATTACTTCCACGCTCCAAGTGTGGGTGGCGGTGGTGAAGTTCGGGTTCACAGTAATCTGGGCGGTGTAGAATGAGGCTGCATATCTATTTGCAGATATTTCGCTGGCGGTCGTAGATGGGTACATTCCGCGTGCTTGTGTCAAATGTCAATGTGACCCCAATTATGAAACGCGCGAAAGTCCGGCGAGGCGCGGATGGCGGCGAAATGCGATGAAGCACATATTGTTTGGGGAAAGGAGATGTTTAATGTAGAATAGACGTGCAGAACGGAGAGCTTATTTTGGAGGGACGCCATGAGATATAGGGTGGGTCTGAAGAAGACGAGCGAAGGTTATGCGGTTTGGGTGCCGGGATTGTCTGGCTGTTGGTCACAGGGCGACACAGAGCAAGAGGCGTTGGAAAATATTAAGGACGCGATAAAAGCATATTTGGAAACAATAGACGAATTAAGCAAGGGTAAGGAGTCCATGTATGTTGAGGTAGGATGACCCGTGCCAAAGCTTTCAGGCATAAATCATGAGAGAGCAGTAAGGGCTTTCGAAAAAGCGGGATACTGGATTTCCAGACAAGGAAAACACATTGCTATGACGAATGGCGAGCGAATCATAACTATTCCCAGGGCGAATCCAATTAACTCCTTCGCAATGGCTGGAATTGTGAAAGGTGCAGGCCTTAACATGGAGGAATTCAAGAAGCTGTTGTGACCATTCGCGTTCATCTGCTTCCCAAACAGCCAAACCCTCAAACCCTTTTCTGTTCGCTTTCATCCCTCATCATTCACCGTCGACCATAACCATGACCCAAGATTTCCTGTCCAATCCGCAACCGCTTAGTCACGCGCTTCGCGGCTCCCTCTTGTCTTTGACCTCTTATTGACCTGCAACTCGCAACCCGTGACCAGAGACTCCACTTCCCCCCTTCCCCCCTTATAGCTTATACATTGAACCTTATGCCTTCTCCTCTCCGCCGCTTGACATTGTTGAGCGCGAGTAGTACTCTATGGGGAAAAAGCGCAAAGTGCGACGAAGTCCCTGAAGTCGCCGAACCGGCCAGTCACATGATGCAAAGGAAGATACGCGAGAACGCGCTGGCTCTGTAAGGTATGTGGACCCTCTTGGTTCAGTATGCTAAATTGTGCTCATGGTGTGAGCAATGTATCTCGGCCTTTGAGCCCGAAGAGAAGGCACATTCAGGACTAGATATCCGACCCCTTGCATGTCGGATTAGAGAAGACCCCGCGAGAACTAATTCTAATACTCAATCGGCACTCAATGATGCCCAAAGGTAGCCTGATTCCTTGGTGACTGAACTCTCGAATGGGAAGTGCGGACAGATTGCCAGTGTTCGGAAGCGCAAGGTACTTGATCCACATTGCACCTTGCCTGCACAGACAGATCCGGTCCTGCGTCTTCATACCTTGTGTCCCTACTATACCATGTTTCCGCTGCGTTTCCCTTTCACCGCTCTGTCGCAGGCTAACGCGGGAGATTGGGTTCTTGACCCGTTTTGTGGCCGTGGCACGACTCTCTTCGCATCACGGCTGAGGGGACTCCCTTCGGTGGGGATTGACAGCAATCCGGTAGCGGCTGCTATCGCGGCCGCCAAATTGGCAATTGCCACCGCTGAAGATATAATCGCTCTGTGCCGGCGCATTCTTGAAGAAGGTGACAGCCATCAAGACGTTCCCGAAGCAGAATTCTGGCAACGGTGTTATTCCCGCAAGACTCTGCTCGCTATCTGTATTCTTCGGGAGTACTTTGCCCATCGTTGTGTAACTCCAGAGGAGATTATCTTGCGTGCCCTTGTCCTGGGAATCCTCCATGGCCCGCAAACAAGAAATACTCCAACATATCTCTCAAATCAAATGCCTCGGACATATGCTACCAAGCCTGCAGCGGCTCTTCGATTCTGGAAGCGACATCGTATGTTCCCATCGACCGTCGATGTTTCTGCCGCTGTGCGAAGGCGTGCGCATTTTTCCCTGGCCGAGATTCCCAAGGCTTCTGGTGGCCGAGTCTACTTGGCAGACAGCAGAACTGCCAATATTGGCCTCCGACATCCGCCGTTCACATGGGTAATTACCTCGCCACCGTACTTTGGCATGAGGACATATCGGCCTGACCAATGGATTCGCAATTGGTTCCTCGGAGGAAGGGTAGACGTCGATTACGGGCAAGATGGCCAGATTCCCCATCAAGACGAGTCTTTCACCGCAGAGATGGCAAAGGTCTGGGCAAACGTCGCCCGGTTCTGCCAAAATGGCGCACGACTGGTTATCCGCTTCGGATCGCTGCCGAGTAAGGAAACCGATGCTCGTGCGATCATTCGAGAATCACTTTCTCTTGCTGACCGCGGTTGGCGCATTCTCACAGTCCGTGATGCGGGAAAGGCATCGAACGGCAACCGGCAGGCGGAACAGTTCCGGGGAAAGACTAATGAGGCTCTTCGCGAAATCGACGTATATGCACGTCTGGAGACATAACATGTTCGATCCAAACGAACTCCCAAATCTTCGTGAAGCCATACGCGATTGCACTGTTGGTGATAAACACCTGCTGGACGATATTTGCGGCGAAGTTCGGAAGATCAAGCCGGAAGTGCGTTCGATAAAGCCCCGTTCAACCACATCTGTCTCTATCGTTGCGAGTGATGGCGGTAATAACAAGCTAGTCTATGATCCGTTCCATGTCCAACTTGTTCGCGTTGTTGATTCTTATGGCAACCCTCTCTGCGTCGATGCTATAACTCCGACTACTGATATAGATGTGCTCAGTAAGCGTCAGTTTCATGAGGATGGTAGACCCCGGACAGCGTTGGGACAGGTTATGGCCGACCTTATTGTAGAGCCATCCAAACGAACCCTGAACGAACTCAGCCACATGATTCCCTCCGCAGAAAACGTTAAGAAATCACCATATGAAGTGTCTCCGTCCTGGGTGTTGGTGTATCGTGATTTATGCGAATGGGCAGCTTTGTATGAATTGATTTGTCATAAGAAATTTGCCACAGATACTCTCTTGGTTCGAGATGGACTTCTCCGCAGCAAGCTTTACAGGGGAGAGTACTTCATTCGCTTTAGACAGCAGATCGAGAATTCCATCGATAGGATTTACCGTGAGAATCGGCGGAAAGTCTTCTTGGTCGGGCTGGCAAAACACAGTAAGGTCCTTGCTCGATACTCTCTTGCAATGTCCGTCGAAGGTGTGTTGCATCCCGGAGAGCCTCGCTATGTAAGAATACCGCGAGCGATGGAAGCCAAAGCATATGTGTGGCCTGAGTATGCTCGTGGAGAGGAGACCGAGGGTAGTGGCGGTGAGGCTCCCAAATTCGTCGGTGGTGATATGTTCTGTGTTCGCTTTGGCTCCAGGAGCGGCGATCCTATCTGGACCGTCGACATCCTTAGTAAGCAGAGGACGCAGGCTGCCGAGGTCTTGGCTTACTTACTCGCTGACGCAATCGACGGGTTTCCCATCCCTTTTTATCCACGGTGTCTGCAAAAAGCACATGAGCATGCATCTGTTGTGGACTTTGACCTGGAAATTCTTCAGAATGAAATCATTGACGCGGTGAGAAGCATGCTACCAGATAACCAGCGGCAGATTCTTGATGCCATGTCTCTTCAGGAAGATGTCACGGGACGGAGGTACGAATGAAGCTGTTCACGCGAGACAGTGCTGTCGGCGTTTTTCGTGGATTTAGCGAAGGAGGCCTTGAGTTTCATGCAGACCTCGTTCTACCGTATCGGAACGAGTTCCAAAGTGCACCAATGCATGGTCAATTCCTTGTCGTCCAACTTGAGAATGAGGACGAGGCTGTGCTGGGTCGCATCACATCCATCAGTGCCCAGGGAAGGCTCGCTTCCAGCGCCGGTGAGGACTATGGTATTCGCGCGGTCGCAGAAGACCGACAAATGCCGGAAGATCTCCGAGAGCAGTATCTCAAGTATCGGGTCAATATGCGAGTACTCGGAGTGTTGCGGATTGTTGACGATAAGACTGTTTTTGCAGCATCTCATCGCCGACTAACACATGTAGGAAGTAAAGTTGGATTCCTGCCGAAAGACCTTCTTCAGGAGGTCGCTGGACACAATGAAAATGGAGCCGAGTTGGGTTACTTTGCACTGGGAGAGTTCATCTACACTGGAGATGACTCAAACCTGAAACCCGAGTCATGGATGCAATTGCGTTCACCGAGAATTGTGTCACGGTTTCCCGTCGAGAATCTGGTTGCCCGTCGCAGTTTTGTCTTTGCTCGTGCTGGTTTCTGCAAGTCAAACCTTGTAAAACTTCTCTTCAGCAACCTCTACGCAAAGCCGGTGGCGGTCGAAAAACGAGGTGGCCGGAAGGTTCCAGTGGGGACCATTATCTTCGACCCAGACGGCGAGTATTTCTGGCCAGATGACAAAAACCGCCCCGGTTTGTGTGATGTTCCCGCACTGGAGGACAAGGTTGTTGTTTTCACATCACGGACTGGGCCAAGCCCCTTTTATCAGTCATTTGTGGCAGGCAATATTAGGCTGGATATACGGCGACTTCGGCCAGCGGACGTGATCTCAATTGCGCTTTCGCCTGAGAAACAGGACCAGCAAAACGTTCGTAAGCTCAAGGGACTCAACGATACTGCTTGGCGCAGGCTAGTGGATGAAATCTATCAGAATGGAAACACAGCGGACGAGCATCTGATTCAGCAGTTGCTGAATCTTAACCAGGACCAGCAAGCTGAAACCATTGCCGCTCGAGCAAATATGACCACCATTGTCCGCATGCTTCATGACCCTAGCAGCCAGATGATGGACATGCTTATTGCCGCGCTTAGGGAAGGAAGGATTTGTGTCGTGGATGTCTCGCAGATGCGTGGGACCCCTGCGCTTGTTTTGTCCGGCCTTATTCTTTCCAGAATATTTGACCATAACCAGGAAGAGTTCACTAAGGCACAGCCTGAAACAATTCCCGTTATTGCCGTCGTCGAAGAAGCTCAGACCGTCCTCGGGGGTAGCGGCAGTAGTGGCGAAGGTCCCTACATCTCGTGGGTGAAGGAAGGACGGAAGTACGACTTGGGGGCAATGCTAATTACCCAGCAACCTGGCTCGATCTCTAGTGAGATTCTGAGTCAAGGTGACAACTGGTTCATTTTTCATCTTTTGTCTGCTGGTGACCTTGCTGCTGTAAAGCGAGCCAATGCTCATTTCAGCGACGACCTACTCAGTTCGCTACTAAATGAACCGATTCCTGGACATGGCGTATTCTGGAGCAGCGTCAGCGGCAAGAGTTATCCCATTCCTATTCGAGTCCTTTCCTTTGAGGCTCTCTACCAAGCGCATGATTCGCAATACAGCAAACCTGCGGCGAAAACATCTGCCGTTGCACTGGAACAGAGATTCACCCAAGCTCTGACAACGAGCCGCTTAGCCTCTAGTAGTGGTCAATTGCCTACAAAGCTCTCCGATGAGAAACCGGGAGCCGTATCACAAGACGTTTCCGACGACACCATCAGTGTGGAAACCCAATCCGAGAGTCCCGAGGATGTATTGGAGACATATGTATGCTCAGCTATTCAACACTTGTCTTCAGAGAAATCATACATTGGTAAGCTGCGAAGTCAGGGGGCTCCCTGGCGCGATGTTCTGGAGAAACTAAAGGAAGGCCTGCCGGATGTAATTGAGGATAGCGAACGTAACAACTTGGCTCACCAATCTGTGGCACGAGCGATGGAAGAAATATTCGGCAGAGGCAAATGGAGAACAGAGAAAAGGCCCTCAAAGTCTGGCGGAGGCACAACAACCTGGATTGTTGTTCAGTAAAAACAGAAGGGCGTCCCTGCACCCCTGACAGGACAGGATGCAAGGCCCATTTCCATGCAAATGTATTCTACTTCATCATCATATCCGCTCCCGCTCTGTCTTTCTCCAGCCCCTCCATGGTGAACAATCAACCAACGCCAATCTGCGATATTCATGGACAAAGGAGTCCCCTCCACCCTTTGTAGCTGCTATGGGCACAAGTTCAATGACGAGATCTCGCGCCTTGTCAAGAATCGCAGCATCAGATTGCGCCTGGAGCAAGATGTGGAAGACAAAAGGCGCATGTCACCTGAAAAGTTTTCATGGTTTCATTGAATAAGATTTGACAAAAGGGTTCCACTTGTGAATATAATATTCAGGACAAGAGCGTTGGAGGATGCTTACCAGCATATCGAGGTTGGCGCCAAGAAGTGGGGTGGCGTGGTCGCTCGCAGATATGTCCAGCGTGTGGATATCCTCAAGGTAGTCAACGACCTCAGCGCTTTAAGAGCCTATCCCTCTCTTCGGTACCATCCTCTCAAAGGAGATCGTGAAGGACAGCATTCGATTAAGCTGGCGAATCGCTACCGGCTAATCTTCACTTTTCACGGCGAAAGGATGGAAACCGTTAGGATCGAGGAGGTTAGCAAGCACTATGGTGACTGACAATGACAGAGTTATCTGGCCGGACATTGCCATTCCGCCTGGAGAACTGTTAGCGGAAACGATTGAAGCCAAGAACCTAAGCCAATCTGAATTGGCAAGGCGGATGGACCGCCCGATTCAGGTCATAAATGAAATCATTAAAGGGAAGAGGAGCATCACTCCTGAGACAGCCATACAACTCGAGCGTGTACTCGGCACTCCAGCCTATGTATGGATCAATCTGGAAAAGAACTACGAATATAACAAAGCGCGACTGGTGGACCTGAAGGAATTGGAGAAGCAGATTCCGTGGTTGGACTCCTTTCCATACAGGTGCATGGCAGAATTGGGATGGGTGAGAAGCACTGGCGACAAAGTAGAACGCGTAAAGGAGTTGCTATCGTTTTTTGGCGTCACTTCATTCGAGGAATTGAAATGCTTCTGGGAAGTGGCATACCGCAGGTCTTACGCCAAGCGGCCGTCGCCCGAAGCTCTTGCGGCCTGGCTGAGAAGAGGAGAAATCGAGGCACACGGGATCGACGTGGCCGGTTTCGATGAGAAGAAACTCAAAGAGGCCCTTGCCGCGTTCCGCGAACTGACACGGAAACCCGCCAGAGAATTTTCGCTGGTTTTGCGAAGTCTTTGCGCTTCGTGCGGGATCGCGCTCGTTTTCATTCCCCATCTTCCGAAGACTTACGCGCACGGCGCAACCCGCTGGCTGGCGCCAGACAAAGCCCTAGTCCAACTAAGTGTCCGATACAGATATGACGACATCTTCTGGTTCAGCTTTTTCCACGAGGCGGGACACATTATTCGTCACGGCAAGAAAAGGGTTTTCGTCGAGATTAACGAATCAAACAAATCCGATGAAGAAATGGAAGCCGACAGATTTGCGCGTGACACACTGATTCCGCCGGATGAGTTCCGGCTCTTCACCTCTTGCGGACGCATGTTTTCAAAAGCCGCCGTGGTTGAATTTGCGTGTCGAATCGAAGTCGCGCCGAGCATCGTTGTAGGACGGTTACAACATGAGGGATTGATCCCGCATACCCATCTTAACGCTTTGAGAACGCAGTTTACAATCAAATAAAGACCTTGCCCATAAGCAAAGGGGTCACGTTTGCACTCTTGACACGTTCAACCGTCCCCCGTCGTCCAAAGACTTTCCATACTACCCAATTTCAAAATCGCGAATTCTTCTCGAAAACGAAGGGGTCAGACCTACACATTTACAAAGCCACAGAAAAGAAATCCCGTGGGAAGTAAACAATTATGGAAAATAGTATAGACCCATCATTGGCCGAGTATGCCCACAACGGCGGTGGTCTGATGGCGAACGTCAAGAAACATAAGAACGACGTGTTCTCTTTGCCGGCATCGAGAAACAAGCGCAGCCAAAGAGAAAAACCAAAAGGGTCATACACACTTGACAACACCACGAGGAAGTGAATCTCAAAGAAGTAGATATATATGGAAATACATTTAACGCAGTCTTTGGCCGAATGTAGTCACAACGGCGGCAGTCTTCCGACCGGCGCGAATCCGAATGAGGGCATCACCGGCTATGAAGATGATGCCCCGCTGAAGCGTCTGAGCATCAACAGGGAATCAGATTCCGATATCGCTCTTGTCCAAAACGCTCAAAGGAAATCTGTGAATCCTCTTAAGGCAGAGTCTACGAGACCGAAGCCCCGACCACGGGGAACACGGGGAGTCACCAGGCTCTTTAGTCGCGGGCCGTGCCGCGCCAGGTAGACCCCTGCTTTTGTCCTGGTTCGCCAACTGTGGGACAGTCTGTTGGGGGGATTTGTTTGCCTGAATTGCGGCTACTACGAGCCTCTATTGAGGAAAAAATATTCTTTTTGACATTTTTTCCCTATTCGAGGTATCCTACCTAAGAATTTGTGTTAGAATAAGTTATGCCTTTCCTGAAACTGCTGGCATCGAGTTTGCTTGTATCTTCATGAATTCGTGTGCCCAATCAGCGGAGAAAATGCGAAAAGGGCTCCAATTAGGGGTGGGAGCGACAGCAGAGCGAGTGGGCGGAACCCCGGCGACACACGGCGAAGTCCAAAGTCTATGGTTTGCGGTTCAGAGTTTGAGATTTAGGGTTCCACTAAGAGACTCCCCGCCCCGCGCAGCCCCGAATGAAGGCGATACCCCATCCGCTCGAAAGAGAAATATCTAACCACGGATTTAGACAAGAAAGGAGAAGCAAGCTTTGACCACGGATTTCTCGGATCCCTCACGGATTCTGAGAAAAGAAGAAGTGATCGTTAACCACGGATTTGCACGGATTCACACGGATTGGGATAAAGAAGAAAAAGAAGAAGCGGCCCCTCTGATTCACACGGATCCCTCTGTGCCAACATGGTTGAGACAGTCTCCTCTAATGAATTAGAGTAGTAGTTGGAGGGCGAGGAGGCGAGAAGAAGCGGGAATGGAGGATGCTGAGGATATGGGTGAAGACATTCAGGTAATAACGCAGCGAGTCAAGGAACAGAGCAAGTTTGTGCGGGCTTTGGCGGCGGAGATTGGGAAGGTGATAGTCGGGCAGAAGTATATGGTCGAGCGCCTGCTCGTCGGGCTTCTCTCGAACGGCCACATTCTCCTCGAGGGTGTTCCCGGGCTTGCAAAGACGACCGCCGTCCGTGTTCTGAGCCAGTGCATAAACACAAAGTTCCAGCGCATCCAGTTCACACCCGACCTCTTGCCGGCCGACCTTGTGGGCACACAGGTGTACAACCCGAAAGACGGACAGTTCAACGTCAAGAAAGGGCCGTTGTTTGCCAATCTCATACTCGCCGACGAAATCAACCGCGCCCCCGCGAAGGTGCAGAGCGCGCTGCTCGAGGCGATGCAGGAGCGGCAGGTGACAATAGGGGAGAAGACTTTCAAACTCGATGAGCCCTTCCTCGTTCTGGCCACTCAGAATCCGATCGAGCAGGAGGGCACATATCCGCTGCCCGAGGCGCAAGTGGACCGTTTCATGCTCAAGCTGAAGATTACGTATCCGAACAAGCAGGAGGAGCGCGAGATAATGGACCGCGTGGTTGTCGGCTCCGATTTTCAGCTAAAGCCCGTAATCGCTCCGAAGGACATAATGGACGCGCGCGCGGCCGTGAACTCCGTGTATATCGACGACAAGATAAAGGACTACATCGTGAACGTGGTCTTTGCGACACGCGAGCCGAAGAGCTACGGCATGCCGGAGCTCGAGGGACTGATAGAGTACGGCGCTTCTCCGCGCGCCTCGATTTATCTGAGTCAGACAGCCAAAGCGTACGCATTCATGCAGGGCCGCGGCTACGTCACGCCGCAGGATGTGAAGTCGATAGGTATGGACGTGCTGCGCCACAGGGTCATCGTTTCGTATGAGGCCGAGGCGGAGGAAAAGACCTCGGAGGATATTGTTCAGAAGATTTTTGATAATGTTGCGACGCCGTAGGGCGGCGCGAAGCGCGCCGGGTTTAGGGTTTGTGGTTTATGGTTGAAAAGAAACAACACAATGAGTCCCGGCACGGTTAAGTGTGCAAGGAACGGCCCTTGATTCGGGGACACCATGCGGCATGGTGTCCCCGAATTAAGGACAACCGTCCCCAAGTTCTTAAGATAATTTATTCAGAAACCAGGAATTCGAAACCAGAAACCATTTTCAACCATGCCGGCGATACCGAAAGAGATTCTGAAGAAGATTCGCAGGATACAGATTTATACTGCGCGGACGGTGAATGACGTGCTCGCGGGTCAGTATCGGAGCGTGTTCAAAGGCCGCGGCATCGAGTTCTCCGAGGTGAGGGAATATGAGGTCGGCGACGACGTTCGAATGATAGATTGGAACGTGACGGCGCGGATGGGCCGCCCCTACATCAAACAGTTTTCGGAAGAACGCGAGCTCACGATAATGCTGCTGGTGGACGCTTCGGGCTCAGGACGCTTCGGCTCGCTCGAGCAGACAAAGAACGAGATTGCCGCCGAGATTGCCGCCCTCATAGCGTTTTCCGCAATACGGAACAACGACAAGGTCGGCCTGATAATATTCACCGACCGGATCGAAAAATTCATTGCGCCCAAGAAGGGGCGCTCGCACGTGCTGCGCGTAATACGCGAGATTCTCTATCACGAGCCGACCGGCAAGCGGACGGATGTGTCGGTCGCCATCGAGTATCTTATCCGCGTGTCCGCGCGCCGCACGGTTACTTTTCTTATCTCGGATTTCATCGCTTCGGGCTATGAGAAAAAGCTGCGCGCCGCGAACCAACGCCACGATGTCATCGCCCTGCGAATAACGGACCCGCGCGAAATCGAACTGCCGCAGGTCGGGTTGATCCAGGTCGAGGACCCCGAGACGGGCGGCAGGGTCTTACTGAATACGCGGAGCGCGAAACTCCGGAGGCAATATGAATTTCTGGCGCGGAAACGGCTTGAAGATCAGACTCAGGCGTTCCGCTCGATGAACGTTGACAGCGTCGATCTCTGGACCAATTCGTCTTATGTCGAGCCGTTGGTCAAGTTCTTCAGGATGCGGGAAAGAAGGCTGGCGGCGGGGAAATAAGAGGCGAAAGGGGAACGGGGGCCGCGCAAGGCGCGGGGTTCATGGTTTATGGTTCGTGGTTGAAAAGAAGCGGTAACACGAATATGGGCAAATGGCACGAATAGAGAGGGAAAGATTTGCAGTTGCAGATGGACGCAGCGCGGCATAGCCGCAACCAACCAAAAGAAGAAACGGGGAATCCGCAGATTTCACAGCGCGGCATAGCCGCAACCAAAAAGAAGAAGAAGCTTTGGATCACGAACATCACAAATGGAAGAACGGATAACACGAATGGAAAAGAAGAAGCTGGGATCACGAATGGAACGAATCACACGAATGAACCGCTTCTTTTTTATCATTCTCCCGAGAGCGGGAATCCACTTTGAGACAACGAGTCGCACAAATGCATCTATGAAAATCATGAGAGGAATTCGTGATTTCAACAGTCAGTAGTA
The DNA here is from genome assembly GCA_016215705.1 of Candidatus Poribacteria bacterium. GTDB lineage: Bacteria > Abyssobacteria > SURF-5 > SURF-5 > SURF-5 > JACRIR01. Next base: position 22,215 of record JACRIR010000069.1, read on the forward strand.
CAGATTGGGCAGATTCGGGGAAAAGAAGAAGAAAAGTCGCCGGGGAACACGAATGATACGAGTGTGGACGAAGCATTTGGATGAGCACGGTTCAATCCAAAATCCAAAATCCAAAATCCAAAATCGATTGAACCGGAACTGGGCGCGCTTCGCGCGGTTCCAGTTCGCTCCCCGCCTTTCGCTTTTCGCCTGGTTAGGGGTGTTGCTGTTGGCGCTTGCATCGTGCGGGGGCCACGAAAAGACGGCGCAATCCGTGCATCCAGTGAAAGAGCCGCTGGAATTGAGCGCCAGGGTTGACAGGGCGTCCGTCAGTCCGGGCGACATTGTTACGTTCACGGTTGCCGCCGATTACGCACAGGGTGTGTCGATCAATCTTCCCGAAATCGCCGACAGACTCGCGGATTTTCGTATTGTCAACTCCGGCGATTCGGGGCCTACTAAGAAGGGGGATCGCCTTCTCGCCGAGCGCTGGTACAAGCTCCAGGCCGACGTCGCCGGCTCTTATACGATTGAGCCGATAGAAGTAAGTTACGTCCAGGGAGGCGGCGCTCAAAAGACCCTGAAGACGCCCAAGATATTCATCGAGGTCGTATCGCTGCTGGGAAAAGAGGGCGAGGCAAACGATATCAGAGACATCAAACCGCCGCTGCCGGCCGCACTGCCGTACAAGAGAGTCCTCTTGACGCTGGCGGCGCTTGGCGCATTCGTTCTGTTGGTTCTGGGTATGCGGTGGCTGGTTGTTTGGCTGAGGCGAAGGGCGGAGGCGCGGAAGGCCGCCTCGCGACTGCCGCATGAGGAAGCTCTGGAAGCGCTCGAGAAATTGCTAAAGAAGAGATTGATCGAGAAAGGGCGCGAGAGAGAATTCTGTTTCGAGATTTCCGAGATATTCAGGCAATACATGCAAGCGCGTTTTGAGATTCCGGCAGTTGACTGGACGACAGACGAGATACTTCTTCATATAGATGGGAACGGAATGATCGAGGAGACTCTCAAACCGATTGTGCGGGCGTTCTTGATTGATACCGACATGGCCAAGTTCGCACGGCATCAACCACCTCGCGAAGACCTGGACAGGATAATCGAAGACACGCGGAGTTTTATCAGCCGAACGAAATTGGAACACGAATTCCACGAATGAAGAGCGAATGCCACGAAGAACCCCAAACTGTTTTCCTATAAGCGCCTGATCGCGCTTGCGCGGGGTTGTTTAGAGAAGAAACACATGGATTCATTTTTCGACTTTCAAAGGAAACCAAGTGTCTTTCCAACCGTGAACTGTAGACTGTAAACCAGCTTTCTCAGGAGTAGCGCCGGTGAACACGTTTCGCTTCGAGGACCCTTGGCTGATTTTACTTGTCATCGGGGTTGTGCCGCTGGTGCTATTCAGTCTCACGGCGCTGAGAGGGGGAAGCGTCAAGTATCCGCCATTGGCGTTGGCGCGCAAACTTGCCGGCGGCTCGCGGCCGCGTGTGTACTATGTGCCGATTGCACTGCGTTCGCTCGCGTTTCTGGCGCTTGTTTTCGCACTCGCAAGACCGCAACTCGGCAACAGGAGCACCGAAATCCTGAGTGAGGGAGTCGACATCATGCTCGCGATAGACACTTCCGGCACGATGGAGGCGCTCGATTTTGTTGCGGACGGCAAACGGGTCACCCGGCTCGACGCGGTCAAGAAAGTGGTCAAGGATTTTGTTCGCGGCCGCGAGGCCGACAGGATAGGGATGATAGTGTTCGGAAGCAACGCCTTTCTGCAATGTCCTTTGACGCTCGATCATGGCGTGCTTCTCAGTTTTCTTGACAAGGCCGAAGTCGGAATGGCGGGTGAGTACACCGCCATCGGGTCGGCGGTCGCCCTGGGCGCCAGCCGGCTGAAAGACCTGCCCGGCAAGGATAAGCTCGTCATCCTCTTGACCGACGGCATCAACAACCGGGGCAAAATCTCGCCTGAGATGGCGGCGGACATAGCGGGAACGCTGGGTATCAAGGTTTACACGATCGGTGTCGGAACGAAAGGAAGAGCGCCGTTTCTTGTGAACACCATCCTCGGCGACCGGCTCCAGTACGAATACGTCCCTCTCGACGAGGAGACTCTTCAGAAAGTTGCGAAAAAGACCGGCGCCGAATACTTCAAGGCGACCGATACGGAAGCGCTTGCTCAAATCTACAAGCGCATAGACAAGATGGAGAAAACAGAAGTTAAGGTTAAAGAATACACGGAATATTTCGAGATGTACCCGTGGTTTGTATTCCCCGCGCTCGCACTGGTGTCGCTGGAGCTATTGCTGAAAAATACGGTGTTGAGGCAGATACCGTAACAAAAGACGAAAGGGGGCCGCGCAAGGCGCGGAAGAACCTGAAGGCAAGTGGCATAAATGAAACTGGCGAATCCACAACTGACGTATCTGTTCCTGCTGATTCCAGCGCTTGTTTTCGTGATTGTTTTTGGCGTGGCGCAGAAGAAGCGCGAATTAACCATGTTCGTCAGCGAGAAGATGCTCCCGCGCGTGGTCCTCGGCTGCAGCCGCCTGAGGCGCAACATGAAGAGTTGCCTCTTTGTTTCTGCGGCGGCCTTCTCTATTCTCTCGTTGCTGGGGCCGCAGTGGGGTTTTCATTGGGAGGAGATAAAGCGGCGCGGAGTGGACATTGTCATCGCGCTGGATACATCTGACAGCATGCTGAGCCAGGATGTGAAGCCTAATCGGCTCGAGCGCGCGAAACGAGAAGTCTATGATCTTATAAATATGCTCCGGGGCGACCGGGTCGGCCTGGTGGTGTTTTCAGGCGGCTCGTTTCTCCAATGTCCTCTCACGCTCGATTATGGCGCATGCCTCATGTTCCTGGATTACATTGACACGAGCATCGTGCCACAGAAGGGAACGAATCTCGAGGGAGCAATCACGAAAGCCGTCTCCGCGTTCGATGCCCGCAACCGCAGCTCGAAGGCCATAATCCTCATATCCGACGGCGGCAACCTTCAGGGAGACCCCATGAAAGCCGCGCGAGAAGCGAGCCGCAATGGAATCAAGATATATGCGATCGGCATCGGACGGGACGAAGACGTGCCGATTCCTTTGACCGGCGGATTCAAGTACAGCGAGGGCAGGATGGTCACGACGCGGCTGGAGGACAAGACCCTTCGGGATATCGCGCTCGTGACGGGAGGAACATACGTCCGCTCGGTCACGGGAGACCTCGACCTCGAGCGAATCTACTATGAGCATATAAACAAGAAGATGGAAAAGCGCGAGCTCGAGGGCAGCCGCCGCAAACGCTGGGAGGAACGTTTTCAATGGCCGCTGCTCGTGGCGGTCGCGCTGCTTTTTGCGGAAGCGCTTACAGGGGAAAGGGGAAGGCATTTTGGATCTTAGATTTCGGATTTTGGATTGGAGATGGGCAAATTTCCCCTCTCCCCCCTTTGTCAAAGGGGGGAATGCAGCGGCCGTCTTTCTTGCAGTGATCGGTTTCGCACTGTTTGCGGCGACGGGTTATTGTGAATCTGTCTCCGGGTCGGTGCGGAAGGCGAACTCGCTTTATGCTGAGGGCAAATATGAAGAGGCTCTCAAGGAATACAAAGCTGCGCAGGTGGATTCGCCGAATGACGAGCGGATCATGTTCAACCTCGGGAATGCGCAATACAAGCTTGGCCGATATGATGAAGCTCTTTCAGAGTATACGATGTCGGCCGGAGACACCAATCCGAGAATCCGTGCTCAGAGCCGCTATAATGCAGGCAACGCTCTCTATCGCGCGGGCAAACTTGAAGAAGCCGTCGAGCAGTATCGAAAGGCGCTTGAGAACGACCCCAATGATGAGGATAGCAAATTCAACCTGGAGTTCGTCCAGCGAGAAATCCGTCGCCGCATGAACGAGCAGCAGAAACGCCAGCAAGAGCAGGGGAAACAGGGAAAGCAGGGGCAGGATAAGCAGGACTCGAAGGAAGGGTCTCAGGGCAAGCAATCCGACAAGCAACAAGGCCAACAAAACCAGAATCAACAGCAGGAAGCATCTCAGCAGGAGAAAAAGCAACAGCAAGACACGGGACAAGAGAAAGAAAAGCAGACCGGCGAGCTTCGCGAGGCCGAGCCGCAGGAACAGAGCGGCGCGGGTGAGCAAAGCAGCGAGGAACATGCGGTTGAGGGCGGGCAGGAGAAGAACGTCGACAAGGAGAATGTGCAGCGCTGGCTCGACGCGATTGAAGCTGAAAGCACGGAAAACATGAAAGAGTTTCTCAGAAAACAGCAACGTGGTGAAGTCGCCCCCGGTCAGAAGGACTGGTGAGAGCGGGTAGTGGGTTTTCTGCGTGGCTGGCGACTGTCGAGACTGAAATGCCTTACGCCGTTATTCTGAGCAAAGCGAAGAAGCTGCGAGGCCAAAGCTATTAAGCCAGAGATTCTTCGCTTCGCTCAGAATGACGTATATGTATGTCAGCGTTTATCACAGAAAGAGTTATATGGCGTGCGCATGGGTGGGCAGCAGTTTATTTTGGCTCCGGGATTTGATAGAGTAAGATCCGTAATTGACTATGAGAAAGCGTTTTCCCATGACATTTAGCTACAAATGTGCCAGGGCCCTCTCAATCGCGCGGCTTGTGGCGCTGAGTGTCTTTGCTCTACTTCCGGGCGGAGCGAACGCGGATTCCGAGCCCAAGATCGAGATCACTCTGTCCAGACCTCAGATTACACTGGGAGAAGGCACGTCACTCATCGTTACGCTAAGCGGGACAGGCGGGTCTTCTGAGCCGATTTTGCCCCAGATAGCAGAAGTGGATATTGTTCTTCAGGGAAGGACCCAGAGCGTCCAGATAATAAACATGGAAGTAAACACGTCGCGAATATTTCGATATGCGGTCATGCCCCACAAAACGGGCGAATTCACGCTCGGGCCCGCCGAGATCAAACGAAACGGCCAGACATACAAGAGCAACGTTGTTCAACTGTCAGTGACCGGCGCCGCTTCGCAGGACCGGCAACCGAACGCCGCCGAGACAAGGAACGTCATCGTAGAGGTCAGTGTCGACAACGCGAAGCCATACGTGGGCCAGCAGATAAACCTTATTCTCCATCTCGCCAGAAAAGCCGGCGCCCGCATAGGAAACGCAGATTTCAAGCTTCCGGACTTACCGGGTTTCTGGAATGAAAACATGGAGAGCAGGCGCGAGTACACTCAGCGAGTGGGAAATGCCGACTACATGGTTACCGAGGTCGCGATTCCGCTGTTCCCCATGAAAGAAGGGGATACTACAGTAGGTCCGATTACCATAGGCTACGACGAAGTCGTTCAGTCGGGAAGCTCTCCTTTCGAGTCGCCCTTCTTCAACGACCCGTTCGGCAAGAGCCCCTTTGATGATGACTTCTTCAAGTTGTTCAAGCCCGAGCAAATTGTCAAGCGCGCGGTGAGCACCAGGCCGATACAGATTCGAGCACGTCCTTTGCCCTTGGAAGGCCGACCGGAAGCGTTCAAAAGCGGTGTCGGCAGCTTCAGCCTGAATACACGCCTCAGCAGCAAAGAAGTGAAGGCCGGCGAATCGGCCACCTTGACGGTCACGGTGAGCGGCGAGGGAAACATCAGGGACATAACCGACCCGAAACTGAACATCGAGGGCGTGAAAGCATATTCGGATACGCCGTCAGTGAATGTGAAGAACTATCGGGAGAACGTGGTGGGGGAGAAGGTCTATAAGCTTGCCCTCGTTCCGCAATACGCGGGCGACGTTGTCATCCCGAAACTATCCGTGCCCTATTTTAATCCCAAAACAGGCCGGTATGAGCTCGCTACTTCGGCGGCGCTGACGCTCAAGGTTCTGCCGTCCGAGGAAGAAACCGTGGCTTCACAAGCGAGCGAGACCCCGCGCGCCAGAGAGCGAGCCGATTCGACGAGACACGACATACTTCCCATTCATGAAAGGATAGGATCGATCGAGAGCGACCGGCTGGTACTGTGGCTGAGCCGCCTGAGACTGCTCGTGTATCCGCTTCCCCTGGCTGCATATGCGCTTTGTTTTGCAATCGTCAGGCGGAGGGAGCGGCTGCGGACCGATACTGCGTTCAGGCGTTACAAGTTTGCGCTCAAGACCGCAGAGGCGCACATGGAAAAAGCGCGCGAGGCCGCACAGCGACAGAAGTGGGATGAAGTTTTCACCGAATGTTCCAGGGCTCTCGCAGAATACCTGGCCGATAGGCTCGATGTTCCCGCCGCAGGGCTGACCGCGGCCGACATCTGTGCGGCTCTTTCGTCCAGGAATGTGCGCGAGGAGTTGACGGCCGAAATAGTGAAGTTCCTCGAAGGCTGCGATTACGGCCGCTTCGCTTCGGCGGGAAGAGGCGCGGGCCTTGCCGATGAGTATTTGAAGGAAACCGACCGACTGATCGGCCTTTTGCAGGAAGAGGAGACGCTAAGGCGATGAAGAGGCGGCGCGCATGTCCGTCCTGCAATTCCTCAAGTGCGAACATGTTGGCATTCACAAGAGGAATAAATTCCAGAAGTGTTGTGCGAGAGAATTCGCCTGATAATAATCGAGAGGGGAAATCTCCCCTACCCCCTTCTAGTAAAAGGGGGGCAGGGAAGCTGATGTCAATTCGCCGGTTTTCGGATAGACTCAATGATCGGAATTTCTGCAACTGCGCGCATCTGTTGAGAAATGAGAAAATTGGGGACACGATGCGGCATCGTATCCCCAATTTTCTGCGTGTCCCCCATTTTCTCGCGAAACAGGCATCGGCGTTGAGAAATTGCGCCTGCGTGGTTTTGATGGCGCTGCTCTTGCCGGCAATGCCGTCTCTTTCCGCTTACGCATCGCGACAGTCTCAACCACCAAGCATGGCGCCAACTGTGCCTGCGGGGCAGGTGAACGACGTATTCGATATCGCAAACGAGGAGTATAAAGCCGGCAATTATGAAAACGCCGCCCGGCTGTATGAGAATCTGCTTTCCGGCTCGCGCCTGAAGAAGGCCGATGTCTGCTACAACCTGGGGAACTCTTATTTCAAGCTCAACAAATACGGGAAGGCGATTGTCGCATACAGGCGCGCACTGAGTCTTGCTCCGAGAGAACAAGATATTCTTGCGAACCTCAGCTATGTCCGCAACGCAACCCGGGATAAGATAGACGAGCCCCGGAGCACGGAGCTTTTGCGCGAGGTTCTTTTTTTCCACTATGGCATCAATGGGCCGGAAGCTGAAACTATCTTTCTCATCGCGTACATCGCCTCGGCCTTGTTCGGAATGTTGTACCTGCTACGGAAGAGGAAGACGTTTCGCGTCCTGGCTTATGTTTCGCTGGTTGCGACGCTGGCGTTTGCCGTATCTGCCGGGGCACACGCCTCCGGCTCAGCGCATTCGAAGGAGGCAGTCGTTGTGGTTGATACAGCCGATGCGCACACGGGGCCGGACGATCATTACTCGGTGTCTTTCACTCTGCACGATGGCGCCGAGTTGGAGATTCGCAAGCGCGAGAACGGGTGGGCTCAGGTCGAGCTTCCGGACGGAAGACGCGGGTGGATGAAGGAATCGGAGATCGAGGACGTCTGACGGGCATTGTCTGCTCCGGGCAATAATGGAAATCTGCAATGGATTATCTGGACGATATTAAGCATAGATTCGCAGAGATTGACGCTTCGGCGCCCGCCGACTCGAGGCGGCCGCGCTTGCTTGCGGTTGCGAAGGAATTTGTGCTGGAGAAGAAGGACGAAATCCTCGCAATGCACCTGAGCGGCGCGGGAGGGGCGACAATTGTCGCTCACTACACCTCAATGGTGGATTCGGTCGTCAAAGCAATATACTTTCTGGCGATTGGCAAGGGGGACCGTCCGCGAAGGGACCGTTACCGTTCTCACGCGCTTCTGGCGCTCGGGGGATATGGACGCGAGGAACTCTGTCTGTGTTCCGATATCGATATCATGCTTTTGCATGAGGGCCGAATCGAGCGGCCGCTCGAGGCCATGAACGAGTATTTGCTTTACTTCTTGTGGGACCTTGGCTTCGAGGTCGGTCACAGCGTCCGCTCGAGCGGCGAAGCGCTGAGACTCGCAGGAGAGGACGACACGATTCTCACCTCGATGCTTGAGTCGCGTGTGCTCGCCGGCGACTCTCGAGTTCATGAAGAGTTCCTCGAACGGCTTGCCGCTCAACTGAAATCAGACGGAGTGAGACGCTTTATCCGCAAGAAAGAGAGGGAGCGGAAACGCGCGTATCGCGAGGCGGGCGTCGAAATATATCACGTCGAGCCGAATATCAAGCAGACGGCGGGTGGGTTGAGGGATTACCACACCGGGATATGGATTGCGCTGGCGCGATTCGGATTGAAGACGGCTCGTCAGGTCTTCAACGCCGGCTTGGTTACGGAGGAGCAGTTCCTTCGTCTCGAGCAGGCATTGGATTTCCTCTGGCGCGTTCGCAATCAAATGCGCCTGGAGGATAGCGGACTGCAAGATATGCTCACCCTCAGCAGGCAGGAGCGGATTGCGAACGCTTTCGGATACCCCCCTTCGCGAAAGGGCGCACTGGCCGTCGAATTGTTCATGCAGGATTATTACACCCACGCCGCCGAGATACATCGTTTTTATCAGGACATGCTGCGTTTGGGAGGGCTCCCGGAGACTCATTCCAGGGCGAAAGCCGTCAGAAGGGGCGGCAAGATCGAGCGCGGTCTCAGGATCGCGCAGCGCCGCGTATATCTTCCCGCCAAGGACACCAATTGGTTTCGCGAGAATCCGGCGAGAATACTCGAGGTAGTGTGGTACTCGCAGAAGCATGGGCTAAGGCTGAGCGAGGGCGCAGCGTCGGGAATCAGGGCCAACGTGAATCTGATCGACGATAGATTCCGTGTGTCCCCCGTCGCGCGCGATTACTTCATGGCGATTCTCTCAGACCTCTCGCGCGTCGGCTCGACGGTAAGGCAAATGGCGCGTCTTGGAATTCTCGGAAGATATCTGCCGGAATTCTCGGCAGTGAAGCATTTGGTCAGGTATGATTCCTTTCACCAGTACCCGGTTGATGAGCATTCTTTGCGAGCCCTCGAGAATCTGGCGGTGATACCGCACCTGCGCGAGATCGGAGCGGATGCGCTCAAGGGGGTTCTTGCGGAGGCGTCATCGCCCGAGATACTCTCATTGGCGATTCTGTTGCATGACCTTGGGAAGAGCGGACAAGGTCCGCACGTGGAAGAAGGTGTGAGAATCGCCGAGGCAGTGGGCCAGCGTCTTGCTCTTAGTGAGGAGCAAATGCGCACTCTGAGGTTTCTGATTCAGAGCCATCTCAAGATGACGCATCTGAGTCAGTATCGCGACCTTGACGATAGAGAAATAATACGGGCGTTTGCCTCAGAGGTCGGTTCGGCAGAGTACCTGAACCTGCTCTACCTGCTCACGTTTGCAGACCTGTATGCCGTCAGGCAAGGCGCATGGAACGACTGGAAATCCGCGCTCCTGTTCCAGCTTTACAGCCTGACGAAGCAGATGCTGGCCAGGCCCGCTCCGCCGGAGAGAGAGCGCGTCGAGTATTGGGAGACCCCGAAGGCGAGGGCCGTCTGTGAATACCTCAAGAGCGGCGACTTCGCGTCAGTCAAGAAGCACCTCTCGCTTTTGTCCCCGCGCTACCTCGGTTGCTTCTCGCCGAAGGAAGTCGCCGAGCACATGCGCATGGCCGATTCGCTTCGATCAAAGAGATCGACGGTGAAATGCGCGCCGCTTTCAGGATATTCTCTATCCCAAATAACGGTCTGCGCAAGAGACAGGATCGGCCTGTTTGCGGAGATTGTCGGCGCCTTCGCTTCTCAGCGGGTGAGCATCGTGAGCGCCGCGATCTTCACTCGCTCCGACGGAATCGCCATAGACAGCTTCCAGGTGGTTGACGGCGCGACGGAAGGCCCGCTGGCATCCACGAAATGGGCGCTGGTAAAGGCAAACCTGAAGAAGGCGCTCAGGGGGGAACTGGATGTCACGGAACTAATCAGGCGCGCTGAACGCAGCCCCCGCCTTGTTCATCGAACGATGTCGTCTCTCAGGCGCGGCGTATATTTCGACAATTACGCTTCTGCAACGCATACCGTCATAGACGTCGAAGCCCCCGACAGAATCGGCTTGCTCTATGATATCGCATCGACTCTCTCGAGCCTCGGACTGAACCTTTCCCTTGCGAAGATCGCAACCGACGTGCGACAAGCGCGCGACGCTTTTTATGTCACTGACGGAGAGGGAGGAAAGATAACGAACCCCTTGCGAATTGAGGAAATAAGCGAAAAACTATGTAGGATATTGGCAAATAGCCGTGGGTCTGTAGTCCCTGTCGATGAACAGACGGGGAAAGCTAAAAGGAGAGTGAAAGCAAAATGAGACTGCAAAAAACTATGAACGGAATCATGCTTCTTGTATGCGCCGCCCTTATTCTGACGTTTTCTGCTCAAAGCTGGGCGGCAGTGGACAAGGGCCTTGTTGACATTCAGAACGGCTTCATCGCAGTAGCTGAGGCGGCAAAGCCAAGCGTTGTGCATCTTGTTTCAGAGAGGCGCCCGTTCAAGAACCTGAAAGACAAACCGGAGGGAGAAGAGCTCTTCAAGATGTTCCCCTTCCCCATGGATCCGGAACAGTTCCGCGCGCAGGCGGCGGGCTCCGGGGTGATCGTGGACAAGGCCGGTTACATTCTCACCAACAACCATATGGTTGAAGGTTCCGACGAAATCACGGTCAAGATAAGCGACTCAGGCAGTGACAAGGGAAAAGAATATGAGGGTCGAGTTGTCGGACGCGACCCTGCAACCGACCTGGCCGTCATCAAGATTGACGCCGGCGCTCCTCTGGCCGAGGCGAAATTGGGTGATTCATCCAAGCTGAGAGTCGGCCAGTGGGCGATTGCAATAGGTGACCCCTTCGGCCTGGAGAAGACTGTAACCGTCGGCGTAATCAGCGGGTTGGGCCGCTCCAGGTTCGGAGGGCCGCTCAGTTCCGTGACGTATCAGGATTTTATCCAGACCGACGCATCAATCAACCCGGGCAACTCGGGCGGCCCGCTCCTGGACATAGACGGAGAGGTGATAGGCATCAATACCTTTATCGAGAGCTCGGGCACGGGCACCGGCTTTGCCATTCCTATCAACATGGCAAAGGAAGTCTATGAACAACTTGTCAAGCACGGCGAAGTGATTCGTGGCTTCCTCGGTGTCCAAATCAGCGACATGGAAGAAGGGCTGGCGCAAGCTTTGAAAGCGCCCGACCTCAGCGGCGCTCTCGTTCAGGACGTGATAACTGACACGCCCGCCGAGAAGGCCGGCCTCCGTCATGGCGACATAATACGCGTGGTCGACGGCCAGAAGATCGAGAATTCCAAGATGCTCCAGCAGATGATCTCGCACAAAGTGCCCGGTGAAAAGGTTCGCGTAACGGTTCTGCGAAACGGCGAAACAAAGGAGCTAATCGTCGAGCTTGCCAAACTGCCAGTGCAGATGGCTTCCGAGGAAGCGCTCAAGCCAAAGAAGAACCTCATCGGAATCGCCGTCGATGAAATTCCCGCGCAGTTGGCGCGGCCAAACGAAAAAGGCGTGATTATCACTGAGGTCGCCCCGGGCAGCGCCGGTGACAAAGGCGAGTTGGCAAAGGGTGACATAATCCTCGAAGTGAATATGCAAGAAGTGACCGGTGTCGCCGATTTCCTGAAAATGGTTGAAAAGCTGAAGCCCGGTCAATGGGTCAGCTTCTATATCAGAAGAGGCGATCAGACGCTTTACAGAGCGGTCAAGATTATGTCCGAAGAAAAATGACGATTCAGCGATTCGTGGATTCGATGATGTGTACAGTTGGCATGCGTGGGGGCGACTCGCTGAGTCGCCCCGGCAGGCGGATCGTCCCCCGGAGAAGGAATAGTGAATCATGCGCGGATGGCCGCTATGGACGAGATACAAGCGAAAGGCGACCGGCAGGAAGTGTAATCATCTGAGACGGGCTGACTTATACATATGGACAGGCGTCTTCCGAAATGGAAAAAATGTGAAGATTCTTCCGCGTTAATGAAATTTGCTGTTGCTTTTTCATGAGAATATGGTATAATGTCGGCTGATTTGACAAGAGGAGAGGGGAAATATGTCCATCGGAAAAATAATCAGGAAGCGACGGCAGGAAATAGGGATGAAGGCGAATGAGTTGGCCCAGCGGATTAATGTGAGCCAGAGTTTCTTGAGCAACATCGAGAACGATCTCAAAATACCGCGTTTCTTGCTGCTTCACAAGATAGCGTCCGAGCTCAAAATGAGTCTGGCGAGCTTTGATGACATTGAAGGTGAAGGCGCCAGTGTGTTCGCCAAAGGAACAAAGGGCTCCCGGCGGGAATTCTCAATTCTCCGTGACCCCGCATTTGCGCCCATGTTCGAGAAAGATGACATGGGCAAGCTTTCCGCGCTTGCAAAGAAGGAACTTGCCGAGTTCTACAGAGACGTAAAGTCGTTCGACACCGAGAAACGGAATCCGGACGGAACTGTGAAGGACTAGAGGGGGAAGTGGCGGGCCATGCTCTACGAGATGCTGGAAAAAGTGGAACAAGGGACCGATTTCGGTTTCAACAAGCGGCCGCTCGGTTATGGTGATTTCAAGCGCATCTGCAGGAAGAGTCAGATTTGCGTCAAAGAAAAGCCTTTGCTGAGCGAACTGAAAGGCATCTTCACATGGTACGGCGAGAACCCGTATGTCTGCGTGAACTCACGGTTGCCGGAGCGCGAACGCACCTATGTTGCCTTTTGCGAGCTTGGCCATTTCCTGCTTCACGACAAGACGAACCACTTTTTTACCAAGATGCAGGACAAATGCGAACTGGGCGAGATGGAGTATCAGACGCACGTGTTCGCTTCTCTTTGCGTCGTTCCTACGGCTGACCTGGTGGAGATATTCAATCGTCGGCGGGGGCAGGGGAAGCCGATGAATTTCCGCTATCTTTGCGAGTTGTCCGAGTTGTACAATACGACGTTCCCGATCATTGATTCGAGGCTGCGCATCTTTTACGACTATATCTTCGCCCGTCCCGACATTCTCGGGCGCGGGGCGTGGCCGGTCTGAGCCATTTTTCAAAACTTCTCAAGCCATCTCGATAAAGCAAGCGCCTCTATTTCCATCACTTGTTTGTCGTCTGCGCCCTGCACATAATAAATCCCCTTTTCGGGCGCGTGCTTTCCGATCAACAATCTGACCGGTTTTTTTTCGTCGGCTGTCCATAACTTGATTAGGCGCGTGGGAGAGTCAAAGCCGTAGGTTTTATCGTTCTTTGCTGCCGCTGTGACAGCCCTATACTTCAAATCGCGCAAATCCCAGAGGAACTGATCGGCATCATATGGCTCCATCTTCAGAGAACCCGGAACTTTCCATCCTGTGCCTTTCCGCTTTATGACGAACGACTTGTCTTTTGTGGTGACCTCGATCTTCTGTATCGCAGCGGGATCAAACGCAAGCACCGACTTGTCTCTTAGATCCTCCGGCTTGATCGACAACTTTGCCAGAAGTTGTTCGCTGACAGTCGAGAGGTCGGTCAACCGGCTCGTCTTTGCATAGACTTCGGACTTTCCCTCAAGCTTGGATAGCGAGAGCTGAGCCAGCGTCCCGTTATTCTTGTCCGACAGAGTAAGTTGCACCAACGGATTCGCCAGGACCGCTTCAACCGGTTTTGACTCGCTTGCTTTCAGGAAGCGGGCGGCTTTCACCTCGAGCAGATCAGAAAGCAGCGTTTCCGCTTTCTCCTTGTCGGCTTTGCCTGTCTGCGGCTCAACGAGCCGCCATTCTCCGGAACTCTCCGACGACCGCTCGAGCTCGATTCGTCCGTTGCGTTGGTCAATCCGAAGGCGCGCAACGGCAGCCGTGTCAAACCGCGCAAGGTGTTTGTCCCGCCAGTCACCCACGTTCGCGGATAGCTGTTTGATCATCTCGGAGCTAAGCTCGAATACTTGTCGCTGCCCATCCCGGCGCGCATAGATTGCGGATGCATCGACCCCCGTTTCCTTGCCCAGCAGAAGCGCCTTTTTGCCGTCGGAAAATGCAAGTTCTATCCGGCCTCGAGGGCTCGAAAGACCGTACTTGTCCATGTCCGGCGCTTCCTCCTCGACAAATTTTTGAGCTCGCGCATACTTGACGGAGTCGAGCAGAGTTCGGATTCTGTCGCTGTCAGCCGGATGTTTCTCAGGCGTTGTCATTTGCCAGTCGTCTTTGGGCACGGCCTCGAACATGAAAACCTTATCGCCCAGCGACACAGCAAGGCCTTTCACGTCAGGCACGGCGAAATCGAACACCGATTTGTCGCGCAAATCAAAAAGCGTCCTGTCGATTGAGGCTTTCACCGAAGCCGCGACGGTGTAGACTTTTTGGTCTTCGGCCTTTTTGGCATAAAGGTTGGCGCCGTCGGGGGTGGCCGCCCCCAGCAACAATTTGCCAATGTCTCCATGAGTTCCTTGAATCTCGATTCCCATCTCGGGCTCGCCCAGGCCGAAGGGCTTAAGGTCAGTCTGAGCCCCTAACTCGCGCTCGTATTTCAGTTCCGACAGCGCGCGCAGAGCCTGCTCGACGGTCTTTTGTTCAGCGGGAGCGGCAATTGGCTCTCGTATGACCCATTTGTCGCCCTTTTTCTCTGCGAGAATTGTCTCGCCCGCCTTCTTAAGAACCAGAGCCGTTGCATCCTCAAGTTTGAAGGGCAGGAGAAGCTTTCCCTGCTTCTCGCTCTCCTCACGTGACGCCTTGCCTTTGTACTCATAGAAGTAATAAGAACCGGCAAGCGCTAGAAACAACAAGAACAAGACGAGCGTGCGTTTGTAACTCACGGATGCCTGCTCCTCTTCAAGAAGACGTAAATGCCGACGAATAGCACGATGCCGGGCAACACTATGACCGGCAAGAAGAACAACATTTTCGCGTCTGAAGGCGTCAGGACGATGGGCGAGAATTTGGTCTGTTTGGGCGGGATTGCAATCAATGTTTCCTCTCTGCCGAGCCAGTAGATCGCGTTCATGAACAAGTCAGCGTTGGCCTGAAGATTGACTCTTCCGTTTGTCATGAAATCGGAATCACCAAAAGCAACCACTGCGCCGGCAGCGGGCTCACCTGACTCTTCGGTTTTCTTCTCGACCGGTTCGAGCTCGGAAACAGCAGCGAGCGTGACGGGGCCTGGTAGGTCCTTGCCGGCGTCGAAAGCGGCCTTGTTTTGCCTCAACCCCGCGAGGTCGGTTTCAGCCCAACTGCCCTCGCCGCTTTTTGCAAGCCACGTCGCATGGGCGCCCTGCGCCTCGCGCGTGGAAACGGAGCGAGCAAGCGGGAAGAATGCCGCCACCTGCATGTTCTTCGTGATAGGATGCTCGGAGTACGCGGTCAGGAGCGGAGTGAAATAGTCTCCGGCGAAAAGCCTGCTCAAACGGTCGATCACGACGTCGTTGCCCAAGACTATCCCGTAATTCTCGAGGAACGGCTTGAGCGCGGGCGCCGTCTCCGGATCGACGAGGAAGAATACCCTTCCGCCGGCCTTGACGTATTGCTGGATGGAATCCAGTTCCGCCGCCAGCAGGTCCTTTTGCGGTCCTGCCACGACAAGCGTTGCGCAGTCGTCCGGTATTTTTTCAGCCCGCATGAGCATAAGCGGCCTTGGCTCATAGTTCTTGTCCTCGAGCAGCTTCTTGACGATGCCCAACCCATTCTCTTCGTTATCATCCAACGCTTTCTCACCGTGGCCGGTCAGGAAGTATACGATTTTCTTCTTTCCGCGTGTAACCTTTATAAGGGCATTCGTGAGTTGTTCTTCATCGAGTGTCGTCAGGGTTTCTCGCCCTTTTTCGCCTTCAAGAAAAGCCACGGGCGGCCTGTGGCGGCGGATATCGTATTGGTTGGCGAGATTCGGGTTGAGATCGGGGTCAACGATATTGACGTCCAGCATTTTCGATTCGCGCATATATAGGTCCAGCAACTGCTTCAGTCCTTCGTATGATGGGTCGCCTTTCTGGATAAAGGTCGTGATCTTTATCTTTTCTTTCAGGTCTCGCAGAACGTTTAGGCTCTGTTCCGAAAGGCTGTGCCGTTTGTTCGCAGTGAAATCTTTGCGCCAGTTGTGCCGATATGAGAACGCTTCGGCAATGCCGATTATGAGGATGACAAGCGCGACGGCTGCCACAGTATTGATCCCATAGCGCGTTGAGAGTCGGAGTCGCGAATTCATCGATCACGCCTTCCCTTTCCATTTAGTGACTTCCAAGGAACGGAGCGTCAAGAACATGAACAGTATCACGAAGTTCAGGTAGTATACGAGGTCGCGAGTGTTCAAAACCCCGCGCGCGAAATTCTCCATGTGGTTGAAAAGGGAGAGGTCGGTCAGGACGGTATTGTAGGGCGGCGGCACGCTGTCCTCCGTCGCCCCGAGAAGCCAGAACAGGAGCAACAGGCCGTAGCTGGTCGCAACGGCGATGATCTGGTTCTCCGTCATTGACGAAATGAACATGCCGACGGAAACAAAAGCGGCTCCGCTCAGGAGCAGGCCGACGTACCCCATCACGACACTTGCCGTCTCGGGGTTCGACAGTTTTGCGGTCAGCGCCGGATACAGAAGCGTCAGGGCGATCATGCAAGCGTAAACGATGAAGCAGGCGAGGAGTTTCGAGAGGGCGACTTCAATATCGCGCACAGGGTACGTGAGAAGAAGCTCGATGGCGCCCGACTTCTTATCTTCGGAGAAAGACCGCATCGTTAGCATGGGGATAACGAACAAGGAAAGAAAGCTTATGGTGTAGAATATCGGCTCCAATACCTGCTCGGTGACGTTGATTTCATACTGCTGCATCATGTATGGGTTTCTCGAGACTTCAAGCGAATACTGGTAGAAGAAAGAAAACCTGAGCCAGAAAATGACGCCAGTCACGACAAGGAAGACCGTGATGACGGCGTAGGCGATCGGCGATTGGAAATACGAACGCAGTTCCCTCTGAGTCAACGTCAGGATATTCCTCATTGCTCCACCTCCCCCTCTTCTGCCGTCGCCCTGATGAAGATGTCCTCCAGGCTCAGGCCCTCCGGCCGGAGCTCTATAAGTTCCCATCCGCTGCCGACGACAAGCGCCGAAATCCCGGGCCGAGGGTCAGCGCCCGGCTTGAAACTGACATCGAGGCGCACGCCGGTGGCCGTGCGTTGCAGTTCGGCTACCTTCCCGACCCCCTCAACGCTCGATATGGCGGCGACGACTTTCTCCGGCGGACCGTTGACACCCAGAGTGATTCGCATTTGCCGGCCCGTGTGCAGGTTGCTGATAGAGTCTTTCGCTACAATTCGGCCCTCATTGATTATGGCGACGCTATCGCATATCATGCTCACCTCGGGAAGGATATGGGTGCTCAGGATTATCGTTCTCTTGCCGGCCAAACTTCGGATGAGATTCCGAATCTCGACGATTTGTTTTGGATCAAGTCCAACGGTGGGTTCGTCCAGGATCAGCACTTCGGGGTCGTTGAGCAGCGCCTGTGCGAGGCCGACCCGCTGAGTATAACCGCGGGAGAGTTTGCCGATAATTCTGCCGGAGACATCGTGAAGCCCGCAGTTGGTCTTGACTTCGTCAATCTTGGTTTTTCTGGAGCGCGAGGGGACTCCCTTCAACCTGGCGACAAAATCCAGGTAGCAATCGACGGTCATGTCTTTGTAGATGGGCACACGCTCGGGGAGGTAGCCGATTCTTTTGCGCACTTCGAGCGATTGCGTGAACACGTCGAATCCTCCCACGCGGACCGTTCCGCTCGTGGCAGGAATAAAGCAGGTCAGGATACGCATCGTGGTGGTTTTGCCGGCGCCGTTCGGGCCGAGGAACCCGAGCACTTCGCCGCGCTCTACCGTGAACGAAACGTCCCTGATGGCCGGTGTCTGCCCATAATATTTTGTCAGGTGTTCCACCTCAATCATGAATGCGGCTCCCTCCTAAGAAGAAGGCGAAAGGGGAAAGAAAAAGAAGAAGAAATTCTTCGCTTCGTTCCTAAGAATACGTCGTGGATGCTTCCCTCGCTTCACCTTTCTTCCCCAATTAATCACGCTGAAGGCGTGATTGGGTTGCTCCTAAGAAAATCAAAAGTTGAAGGTCAAAAGTCAAAAACCGAAGCGACTCCTTTCTTCCACATGTAACCGCGCCAAGGCGCGATCAGCCGCTCCTAAGAGAATGGCAATTGGCGCCGATAATTTGGGGACACGATGCCGCATCGTGTCCCCAAATTATCGGGCGTGTCTTCCAGACATAACCATGTCGCATGGTGTCCCCGAATAAGTCCGGATTCCTCAAAAACATCGGAAAAATCCCCCCTCACCCCCCTTTGCAAGGGGGGGGCAGGGGGGATTTCACATTTCAAACTCAGCGTACAGGTCTCAACGTGCCGAGTCTCTTGGCGTTTCTTTGGGTTCCACCGTAGAGGCGCACAGCCGCGCGCCTCTACAACAGAACGTTGAACCCATTGAAACGACGATGGTTCCTCTTATTTGATTGCGAACGGCTTAGTACATGTCACCGCCGCCCGGCATTCCGCCCGGCATGGACGGCTTTTCTTTCTCGGGCACTTCGGTCACAATGGCTTCGGTTGTCAGCAGCAGGCTGGCGATGCTCGAAGCGTTCTGAAGAGCCGATCTCGTCACTTTGGTCGGATCGATGATACCGGCCTTGAACATGTCTACGTACTGTTCATTGGCCACGTCGAATCCCATCGCGCCCTTCTCACCCTTGAGGCGCTCTACAACGACCGAACCCTCAAGACCAGCGTTATCGGCCAATTGCCGCGCGGGTTCTTCGAGCGCGCGTTTCACGATGAGTGCGCCGATGCCCTCGTCGCCCTCGAGGCCGAGTTTGGTGATTGCCCCAAGCGTCCGCAGGAGCGCGACTCCGCCGCCCGGAATGATCCCTTCTTCGACGGCGGCCCGGGTCGCATGCAGTGCGTCCTCGACGCGCGCCTTCTTCTCTTTCATTTCGGTCTCGGTCGCTGCGCCGACATTGATGACGGCCACGCCGCCGGCCAGCTTGGCCAGCCGTTCTTGCAACTTCTCGCGATCGTAGTCGGAAGTGGTGTCCTCGATCTGCTTGCGTATCTGGCTCACGCGGCCATTTATATCGGAGGTTTTGCCGGCGCCCTCGACGATCGTGGTGTTGTCTTTATCGACGACAATGCGTTTTGCGCGGCCCAAATCATCGAGCTTGATGTTCTCGAGTTTGATGCCCATCTCTTCGGAGATGCAACTGCCGCCGGTAAGAATGGCGATGTCCTCGAGCATGGCTTTGCGCCTGTCGCCGAAGCCGGGCGCCTTCACGGCGCAGCACTGCAACGTTCCCCGCAGTTTGTTGACCACGAGTGTCGCAAGGGCTTCGCCTTCGAGGTCTTCGGCTATCACCAGAAGCGGTTTGCCCGATTTCGCCACGCTCTCGAGCAGGGGCAGCAGGTCTTTCAAATTGGATATCTTCTTCTCATGAATCAGAATGTAAGCGTTTTCGAGCACGGCCTCCTGCCGGTCCGGATTCGTGATGAGGTAGGGCGAGAGGTAGCCTTTGTCGAACTGCATTCCCTCGACCACCTCAAGCGTGGTCTCCATGCCTTTTGCCTCTTCGACCGTGATGGTGCCGTCCTTGCCTACCTTATCCATCGCATCCGCTATGATATCGCCGATCGCCGAATCGCTGTTTGCCGAAATCGTCGCGACCTGCGAAATCTCTTTCCGGTCTCTGACGTCTTTACTCAGCTTCTTGAGCTCATCGATAATGGCAACCACGGCCTTTTCAATCCCGCGCTTGAGGTCCATCGGGTTGCGGCCGGCGGTGACGTTCTTGAGACCTTCCCGGTAAATCGCCTCGGCCAGGATCGTGGCCGTTGTGGTGCCGTCGCCCGCGATGTCGCTCGTCTTCGAGGCAACCTCTTTCACCATCTGAGCGCCCATGTTCTCGTAGGCATCTTCGAGTTCGATCTCTTTCGCCACGGTCACGCCGTCTTTGGTAATCGTGGGGGCGCCCCACTTTTTGTCTAAAACGACATTGCGGCCCTTGGGGCCCAGCGTCACTTTCACGGCGGCGCTCAACTTTTCAACTCCCCGAAGGATCGAGTGTCGGGCCTCTTCACTGAACTTTATCTGTTTTGCAGGCATCTTTATGAGCCTCCCTTCCTTTGAACTATCCGATGACGGCGAGGACGTCGTCTTCGCGCATTATTATATATTCTTTTCCGTCAATCTTCACTTCTGTTCCCGCGTATTTGCCGATGAGGATGCGGTCGCCTTTCTTCACTTCCATGGGAATCCGCTTGCCGTCCTCGCCAACAGCGCCAGGGCCGACGGCGATGACTTCGGCCTGCTGGGGCTTTTCCTTGGCGGTATCAGGAATGATAATTCCGCCCTTCCTAACCTCTTCTTCTTCGGTTCTGCGAACCAGAATCCTGTCGGCCAAAGGTTTTACCTTCATGCCTATACTCCTTTCGCTCACCTATTCACGGTTAAACCTACCTTTGATCCCTGGCCCATGCCCGGGATCGCTTGCGATACTCCTTACCCTCGCGCCTATTTTCTTCCTGCGTACCTCCCTTCCCTCACTTAGCATTTTCAATTACTATTCATATTCTTGTTCGAGAGCACAATACGCACTCTTACACCTTTTAGATAGAGCAATGACGATGCCAGTCCGCAATGATGCGCCATAACTGCTTTTAGCGCAATCAGATATGTACTTGACGCAAGGCGTCAAATTTGTCGGAGATCACATTCGGGTTGCCCAAATGGCGCCTCTGAGACTGAGGTTCAGATTCCTGGAAGTCGATTCTTCTTCGGTTGGCAATTCCAATTTGAAACAAATCCAACAAGGCAGGAGTAGAATCGTCACTGGTAGGTTCGCGGCAGGTGGCGTGCTATCGCAGAATGAAACAGAAAGAGATCATACGGACTTTCCGTACCGCTTGCCCAATTGGCAAAGATACCGTTTGATGGAGGCAAGGAGTTCGCGGAGGATAATTCAAGTTTACTGAAGCGATTCCTTTGTCTTGCGGCGCCGTATCCTTGTCACTATCCGGATAACACACCATTTTGTGACATCGAAAAGAACGGTGCAAACAACCCCTGTTCTCAACAATCCCACGCCGACTATATCAAATCCACCCCCAAGGATAGTGGAAGGCGCTGAGACAAGGTACATGAGGAATGCCATAGGGTAATTCAGTTTGGATTCATATATCCGCGCTATCTTGTCGTTACGCTCTATATATTGACTCATCATGCAGTTGCCACAGCCGCTCCCCGGTCTTGCCGACTTATAGACCCGAAGCGCATCGCGCCTGTCTTCATTCTTTAGATAAACGTTTCCGAGATACATGCGTGTCCTAAAGCCGAAACTCCCAAAGGATATTCTGTATTCTTTCTTGAATAGGGATTCGTATGTGCCGATCAAACGTTCGGCCTCGAAGAACTGTCCCTTTTCGATGGCGAGATTGACCTCCCGAATACCTTTGTCGTAAGCCACGCTCAGTCGATGGAGTTCGCGATCCTCGTCAGTTCCTGCTTCAGTCTTCTCCTCTGCGGGCTCCATATTCCGAGTCATATAAAGCAGCGAATACTCTTCTTGGTCTCCTCCGAAGCGGACCAATGAACATGCCACGAAAATGAGCAATCGTGGCGCCAAGTACCAGATACCCTTTGTCAGGGCCTGTTTATTCAATCTGATACTCCTTTATCTTCCTATACAGTGTCCGCAGTCCAATCCGGAGAATTTCGGCGGTTTTTTCTTTGTTGTAGCCGGTGGAGTGGTGGGTTTTCTCGATGAGGGTTTTCTCGACGTCTTGCATGGTCATGCCGACGTGGAGATAGAATCCGTCGGACGAGGGTTTTTGCTCGCGCAGATAGGGTGGCAGATCGGAGACTCCCAGCACGCAAGCCGGCCGCGAGAAAGCGACCATTCCTTCGATGCAGTTGCGGAGCTCGCGGACGTTGCCGGGCCAGTCGCAATTCATGAGCGCGTCCATCACGCCGCGGCTCACGCCTGTCACTGATTTATTATGGCGCTTATTGAACTCCTCGAGGAACGCCTCGACGAGGAGCGGAATATCCTGCTTGCGTTCCCTCAGCTCCGGCAGCTCGATAAGGACTACTGCGAGCCTGTAATACAGGTCTCCCCGGAACTTGCCCTCGGCGACAAGCTCTTTTAAATCCTTGTTTGTGGCGGCTATAAGGCGGACGTCGACCTTGATGGTTTCGTTGCCGCCGAGCCTCTCGAACTGGCGCTCCTCGAGAAAACGCAGAAGCTTGGACTGGGTTGAAAGCGAGATTTCGCTCACCTCGTCGAGGAACAGCGTGCCTCCGTCTGCGATCTCGAAGCGGCTCTTTCGGGTCTTGTGCGCGCCCGTGAAGGCGCCGCGCTCGTGACCGAACAGCTCGCTTTCGATAAGGCTCTCAGCCAGGGCGGCGCAGTTTAGCTTCACGAAAGGGCAATCCCGCCGGGGGCTGTTCGCGTGGATGGCCGTGGCGACGAGCGCTTTTCCCGTTCCGGTCTTGCCGGTCAAAAGCACGGTCGCCTGAGTGGGCGCGATCTCACGGACCTTGGCATATACCTGCACCATCTTGGGCGTATCGCCGATGATGCCAATCAGGCCGTAGCGCTCGTCAATGCGCTGGTGCAGGTCGTGCATCTCGAACACGAGCCTCTGGTGCGATACCGCTCGCTCGATAACCACCTTGAGCTTGCTCAGATTCAGCGGTTTTGTCTGAAAATCATATGCGCCCTGCCGCATCGCTTCCGTGGCGAGTTCGACATCTGCGTCAGCGGTGATCACAATCACGCACACTTCCGGATTGCGCTTTTTCGCCACGTGCAGCAGACGCATCCCGTTGATCCGGTGCACATGCAGTTCGGCAATCATCACGTCTATTATTTCGCTATCGAGGATATTGAAGGCCGTCTCTCCGTCGTCGGCCCAGAGCACTTCGTAACCACTGTCTTTAAGGAAAGTTATGAGGTCGGTAGTGGCCCGCGAGCGGGAGTCTACCACAAGAACTTTTGGCACGCTGATTCCCATTGGCTGAAGCCTCTCGCTCAAGCACTTAAACACATTGCCCGAACAACTATCGCGTAATTATAGCATAACGCAAAGTCAAAAGTCGCAGGTTATAAGTAGACAAGAAGAATCAACCCGCAAAGAGTCGCAGGCGGCGGAGAGTTCCGACCTTCAACCTTCAACTTTCGACCTTCGACCCGTGACTTTTCTTATTAGTGATTTGTTTGACAAATTTCTGTAGATTCGATAGAATGAGCCCCGATAAATTGCAATCCTCGGTCCCAATCGATCAACCAACTCACCCCGGAACAGATGTGTGTTTCGTGTGCTTCTTGCTTTGATCGGAAGAGGACCATCGTGAATCAGAATCTAATCATGGGTGATCTGGGCTCCATGGCGCGAAAGATTTTCCGCAAGCGTTCGGGACGGACATGGCGGACGATTTCCCGTCCTATCGAATTATAGAGCATACAACTGCCGCTCGAAAGAGCGGCGTTTGTCTTTCTGTGAGGAAATACTGGATTCTCGCTTTCGCGGGAATGACATGAGCCGCCAACTCCTCTGTGATTCGACCGCAAACCGTAAACTGTAAACCATGAACCAGCTTTCTTAGGAGACACCAATGGCAGGAACCGTTCCGGATAAAATGGAAGACCTCAAGAAGAGAATGGCGCGAGAGATCGCCATGGGTGGCGAGGAGCGGGTACAGAAGCAGCATGAGTCAGGGAAATTGACTGCCCGCGAGCGTCTGGATGTCTTTTTCGATCCCGGCACATTCCGTGAGCTTGGCATGTTCGTGCGCCACAGGTGTACGCATTTCGGCATGGCCGACACGTTTACTCCCGGCGAGGGTGTTGTAACCGGGCACGGTCTGGTCAATGGCCGCACTGTGTTCGCGTTCGCGCAAGATTTTACGGTCGTTGGCGGAACCCTTGGCGAAATGCACTCGAGGAAAATCTGCAAGATCATGGACCTTGCGCTCAAGAATGGCGCGCCCGTCGTCGGGTTCAACGACTCGGGCGGCGCCCGCATACAGGAAGGGGTGGACGCGCTCAGCGGCTACGGCAACATCTTCTTCCGGAACGCATGCGCTTCCGGAGTCGTGCCCCAGATTTCGGCCATCATGGGCCCCACGGCCGGCGGCGCAGTGTATTCGCCCGCTATGACTGACTGGGTGTTCATGGTCAAGAACACGAGCTACATGTTCATCACGGGACCCGAGGTCATCAAGGCGGTTACCGGCGAGAAGATATCGTTCGAGGAACTTGGCGGCGCGATGACTCATAACTCCAAGAGTGGAGTGGCCCATTTCGCATGCGAGGACGACCGCGACGCCATAGCGCGCATCCGCGAGCTTCTGTCGTATCTGCCCTCGAACAACATGGAAGACCCGCCTGTGGTAGACCTCAAGGACAGCCCCGACCGCTTCGACCCTGCTCTCGACGCGATCGTTCCGAATGATCCGAGACAGAACTATGATATGAAGGCGATCATCCGCTTGCTGGTCGACGGCGGGCAAATCATCGAACCGCATCAATACTACGCCGGAAACCTGATCGTATGTTTCGCGCGACTCGATGGCCGAACCGTCGGCATCATCGCGAATCAGCCGATGGTGCTCGCCGGAAGCCTCGACGTGGACGCTTCCGACAAAGCCACGCGGTTCATCAGATTCTGCGACTCATTCAATATTCCGCTCATCACACTCGTCGACGTGCCCGGATACCTGCCGGGGAGCGACCAGGAATGGAGCGGCATCATCCGCCACGGCGCAAAGCTCTTATGGTGCTACTCAGAGGCGACGGTTCCCAAGGTTACCCTTATTGTTCGCAAGGGAATCGGGGGCGCATATCTTGCTATGTGCAGCGCCGACCTCGGGGCCGACTACGTGCTCGCATGGCCTACGGCCGAGATAGCCGTCATGGGCGCCGCCGGCGCCGCCAACATCATTTATCGAAAGGCGATTACGTCCGCGCCCGATCCCAGTGAGGCGCGAAAAGAGAAAACGCGCGAGTATGAAGAGCTATTCTCGAATCCATACATCGCGGCCTCGCGAGGGTTCATCGATGCCGTCATTTATCCGCGCGAGACGCGGCCGCGCCTGATAGACGCCTTGCGGGTTCTGCTCTCGAAGCGCGAGAGCCGCCCGCCTAAGAAGCATGGGAATATACCGATGTAGTTTCTTTCCGCTTCGCTCCAAGAAAAGGGGAAAGACGAAAGGAACAAGGGGAAAGGGAACGGAATAAACCAATTCCTGGTTTCTGGTCAAAAAAAGCGAATGAGAGATTCTTCGCTTCGCTCAGAATGACGCAGAAGGAAAAGAACATATTCGGGGACACCATGCCGCATGGTGTCCCCGAATATGCGGCCGCCCGCATGGGAATGAAGTACGTGTGAAGGGACAACGCTTATGAAGCTTGACAAAAAGGTAGTGGCGGCGGTCAATGCTGCCGTTGTCGCGTATATCGAGGCTGAGAAGGTGGCGGTTCAAGCCGCACGGCCGGCGCGCTTTGCCGGTCCCGCGACCGATTCGTGGAGTCAGTCCGGCCGGCAGGAAATTATGCGGCATCGCCAAATGTGGCAATTGAGAATTGTCTCGAGATAGCATGCCCTTAATTCGGGGACACGATGCGGCATCGTGTCCCCGAATTAAGGGAAACAATGGATTCCCGCTTTTGCGGGACTGACATGTTGTGTTCAGCTTCTCTTCGATTCAACCGTAAACTGTAAACTGTGAACCTGCTTCCTTAGGAGCGCCTTACCCCACTGCCCGGGGTTGATTGTGCGAGACAAGCGTGAATTTGACCTGGAACCTGAAACCGTCTTTTTCTTTCAACCGCAAACTGTCAAACCGTCAAACCTATTTTCTTTAGGAGGATAAACATGGCAGCGCCCAAGAGCAAAACAGATAAAGAGAAGTCAAGAAAGCCGGCGGCGGCAAAAAACCCCGTCAAGATAACCGACACCACTTTCCGCGACGGCCACCAATCGACGCTCGCCACGCGGATGCGGACCGAAGACATGCTTCCGATAGCCAGCCGCATGAACAAGATGGGCTTCTACTCGATGGAGGTCTGGGGTGGCGCCACATTCGACGTGCCCACCCGCTTTCTCAACGAAGACCCGTGGGACAGGCTTAGGGTCTTGAAGCAGCAAATCCCCGACACGCCGCTGCAAATGCTTTTGCGCGGGCAGAACCTCGTCGGCTACCGCCAGTATCCCGATGATGTTGTCCGGGCGTTCGTGAAGGAAACCGCGGATGCCGGAATGGATATTTTCCGCGTGTTCGATGCTCTCAATGACGAACGCAACTTCGAAACGTGTTTCGACGAGATCAAGAAAGCAGGAAAGAAGATACAGGGAACCATCTGCTACTCGCTCACCGAGCGGCATCTCGGCGGGCCGGTTTTCAATACCAAGTATTTTGTGAATAAGGCAAAAATCCTCGAGAAGATGGGGGCGGATATCCTCTGCTTGAAGGACATGGCCGGCCTCATCTCGCCGCTCGACGCATATGACCTTATCAGCGCGCTGAAGGATGCGATTGATATCCCGATCTCGCTGCACACGCATTACACGAGCGGCATGGCGTCCATGTCGTATTTGAAAGCGATCGAGGCAGGTGTAGACACCATAGATACCGCACTGGCGCCCTTTGCGCTGAGGTCTTCCCAGCCGGCCGTTGAACCGCTCGTGGTCGCCCTTGAGGGAACGGACCGTGACCCGGGGCTTGACCTGAACGAACTCATCGATATGGGGCGGCACATTGAGTCTATCGCGCCGAAATACAAACACTTCCTCGATACAACGACGATGTCAATCATTGACACCGGCGTGCTCCAGCACCAGATACCGGGTGGGATGACCACGAATCTAGTGAGCCAGCTCAAGGAGGCCGACGCCCTCAATCGCATCAACGAGGTATATCAGGAGTTGCCGATTACCCGCAAGGAACTGGGGTATCCTCCGCTCGTGACGCCCACGAGCCAGATCGTCGGGATTCAGGCGGTTCAGAATGTGCTGTTCGGCCGCTACCAGATGGTGTCCGATCAAGTGAAAGACTACATGTACGGCCTTTACGGGCGCACACCTGCGCCGGTGGATGAGCGGGTGCAAAAGATCGTGTTGAAGGACTACTCGCGTGGCCAGACGCCGACCACAAAGAGGCCGGCTGATTTGCTCGAACCCGGTATGGAGAAAGCGCGCGAAGACGGCAAGGGCCTGGCCAAAAATGAGGGAGACGTGCTTATCCTTGCAATTTATCCTGTTACCGGCAAACGCTTCCTGCGCTGGAAGTACGGTCTCGAGCCAATCCCGCCCGAGGTTAAACCGAAGACGCTGGAAGACGTTAAGCGCGAGAATGCCCTCGTTGCCAAAGCGCTCAAGGGCGAGTTGGTCGAAAAACCGAAAAAGGAGGCCCCCAAGAAAGGCCCCGGCACGCGCACTTTCAACGTATTTGTGGATGGAGACTATTTCGAAGTGGACGTTGACGAAGCCGGCGCCGTTCCCGTCGTTCAGTGTATTATACCGCAACCTGTCGCTGCCGCCCCGAATCCTCAAGCGGCCGCGCCGTCCGTGTCATCCGTCGAAGCGAAAGCGGCTGTGAAAGCAGCGCCGGCGGCTGCCTCCGGAGCCGTTGCGGGCACAGCCCTGACCGCTCCGATGCCCGGCGTGATTATCAAGGTGCTGGTGAAAGAAGGCGACGACATCAAAGCCGGCGATGCGGTCATAGTGCTCGAGGCGATGAAAGTCGAGAACACCCTGACAGCCTCCGCAACCGGAAAAGTCCTTTCCGTCAACTGCAAACAGGGCGATTCGGTGAAGAAAGGCGACGTGCTTGTGAGAATAGGGTAAAAGGGGAAATAGGTAAAAGGCGAAAAGGGGAAACGGGAACCAAATCCAAAAAAGAAGAAGCTTCTTTATCCGCAGATTTCTCAGATTCGCGCTGATTTAAGGCGGCCCTATGTGGCCGCCTGTTCCGTTTCTTGGAAGTCGTTTACCGCAAAGGCGCAAACAACCAAGAAAAGCTATCAGATGTGAACGAGAGCAAAAACAGATTACTCGAATAGATTCTCATCCTCTCCCTTCATTCGGGTATTCGTGTTCCCAGACGTCTTTTTCTTTGCGTGCTTCGCGCCTTGGGCCTGCGGCCCTTTGCGGTGAAAGGAATTTTGGGCGAACACGAGGTTCGCCAATGCAAAATCCATACTGCTCACGTCGAAAGTGTGAATTTTTGTCGCGATTCCCATAACACATCGTATGAAACTCACACGGGCGCAATGAATTGCGCCCCTACAGAAAAGAATGGAGAAAATCGGGGACACGATGTCGCATTGTGTCCCCGATTTTCTAGGTTCTCATCCTCTCCCTTCATTCGGGTAATTTGTGTTCCCGGATATCTTCTTCTTTGTTCTTTGCGTGCTTCGCGCCTCGGGCCTGCGGCCCTTTGTGGTGAAAAAGAGATTCTTCGCTTTGCTGATTCTTCGCTTCGCTCAGAACGGCGTCTGCGCAAATCTTCGCAATCTGTGGATTCAAAGATACTACGAAGGTTCTGCGGATTCTTTGTGGACGAGGAATGAGAATGGCAGGATGGCGGCGAGCATGACTGCGGCGGCGACTGCGAAGCTGGTCTTGTATCCTGATGCGGCGACTATGATGCCCGCGACGACCGGGCCGGAAGCGTGGCCGACGTCCATGATCGAACTCAGGAGTCCCATCGAGGAGCCGTGGGTACCTTTGCGGCTGAGGTCGGCCGCGAGCGCAGCGGTCGAGGCGGTGACGATTGACATTGCGAAGCCGAAGGCGATAAGAACGAGTGCGATGATGACAAACTGCTCCACAAGAGCAACGCATGCGACTGCGACTGCGCCGAGCGTCAGCCCGATAATGATTGCTCCTTTCCTGCCGTAGCGGTCCGACATTCTTCCCATCAGCGGTTTGCTGAACGCAATCGTGAGTATCTGCGCGCTGAACAAGACGCCAACCTCTCCCGCATTCATTCCATTCTTGATTGCATAAAGGGGAAAGAACGTCTCCACTGCTCCGAAGGCGAAGTAGAGCGCGGCGTCGCAGGCGCTGGTGACGATAAGCGGCCCATTGGTGAACAAGTCCTTGAATTCCTTCATGAGACCGTTCAGGTCAAACCTCTTCCCTGACCCATTCGATTTTGGATTTTGGATCCTTCGGCTACGCTCAGGACATGTTTTGGATTTTGGATTGAAGAAGAAACCAAAAACCGAGCCAGAAGCCGTGCCAGGCAGGAAGATGAGGAGCGCAAGGGCGATGATTCCGAAGATTCCGCAGAACAGATAAGTCGTCTTGAAATCAAATTTGACGATGAGGAATCCGCCGAGCAGCGGCGCGATGAATCGCCCGATGAGTGTCGCTGACGAGAACCAGCCCATCTTTTCAGCTCTATGAGCCGAAAACATATCTGCGACGAATGCGAGCGCGACCGGTCCGAAGATTGCGGTCGCAAAACCGTGATAGAGCCTGAGCGCTGCAAGTTGTCCGGGGGTCCGGACTAAATAATAGAGGAAAGGAGCTGAGGCAAAGACGAATCCGGCCGCGAGGATTATTTTTTTGCGGCCAATGTAGTCCGAAAGCAGGCCGACCGGCGCGCTTGTCAGAATACCGACAACCGTCGCGGCGGCCGCGATCAGGCCCACGGTCTGCGGGGCCGCGCCCAAGCTGTCCGCAAACAACGGCAGCACCGGCGTCTTGGACATGGTGGAACTGAATATGGCGAATCCACCCGCGGCGCAGAGAATTAAGAAAGAGGAATGCATTATTCACTCATCGGATCACAAATGACGCGAGTGGAAAAGAAGAAGCTGGGATCACTAATAACACGAATGAAACGAATCACACGAATACTCATCACACCTTGGCCTTGCAATACTCATAGAGCGCATCGTACACAATGAGCTCTTTTTCAAGAGTCTCGTGGTCATCATGACAAATGGCCCGAAACCCGGCAGCGATGGCGCGGAGGCCGGCTCCCTCGGGCGCGGATTCGATGTCTTCGGGCACGTCTGCCGCGTGCACGATCCTGGCAAGCTCAAGCAGCACAGGATCCTTCAAATCATATTTTTCAATGATCGCCTCGAAGCTGCAGTTGTTCCCACGATGGCCGAGCTCGACCCCTTTCATGTCAAACGGGATACCATCTTTGACGGTCTCGGGGTCTGTGTCATAGGCGACAAACTCGAAGACTGCATTTTGATCAATAAACCGCTTGATCAGCCACGGACAAGCCACCCTGTCGACGGCCACATGCTCACGTGTTACCCATTTCATTGAACACCTCCATGATTTTCTCTTTATCCGCAGATTTCGCAGATTCAATTGACCACAAAGGCATCACAAGGAAAAAAGAAAAGATGAACCACTAAGACACGAAGCGAAGAAGAACCTGTTCTCTTTGATGCCTTGGTGGTTAAGATACTTCTCAATCAGTGAGAATCTGCGAAATCTGCGGATCACAGTTTTTCGCGGAGTCTCTTTTGAACCTGCTTGCTCTCGAGTTCCCGGATCGCGTCGGCTGCGATCCAGCGGGCAGCTTTTGAATCGATTTGCTGGATTTCCTTTGCGGCTTTGATCGCCAGTTTGTTTAGTGTGAGGTTTCGTTTGCCGATTTGGCGAAGCGCCCAGTTGACGGCTTTCTTCACATAGTTTCGCTCGTCGGTGGCCTCTCTTTTTATTATGGGCAAGAATCTTTGGAAGGCTTCATTCTTGGCGGCCTTATCGTGAACCGACAGGCAGGCCATGAGGGCGAAGCCGGTCCGCTTGACGAACTCCTGCTTCCGCTTGCTCCACTCGACCGCTTTCTGATGCGCGTAAGGCGTCTTGTCCAGCAGATTGCTGCAGCACTGGTCGCAGACGTCCCACGAGTTGAAGTCTTTCACCCAGCTTTCGGCCTGTTTCTCGGTCAGCTTGCGCGGGTCGGCGATCATTCCTGCAAGGATTCGCGCCTCGTGAACTCCCGATGCCCACAGTTCGAGCGCGAGCGCGTGATCGCGCCCCGCCTCTTTCGCCATTTTCCTTAGCACCGGGATTGACACACCCAATGTGTTGTCGGCCGTGATTCCAAACCGCGCCATACCGGCGACATTGGCGGGATTCGAGAGAGATTTCAGACGGGCCAGGATTTCTTCACAGCGCATTTCTCAAACCTTTCTTGGGAAAAGGAACCACGGATTTCACGACGCAGCGTAACCGCAACCACCAAAAAGAAAAAGAAACAAAAGAAGAAAAAGGAACACGAATATCACGAATTGTACGAATTACGAATGAACAGATTGTCTTCCCTATCATACCCGCGAAGCAAGCCCTCGACTCCGATCAGGGGGCGGGAATCCGTTTTAGAATAACGAGTTACAGACATATGTTCCTGAAGCCGTTTAAGTCTATAGGATTGGGGGAATGAAATCAAGTGAGGGATCGGAAGGCAAAGGAGTTATCCACGAAGTTCACGAAGATGCACGAAAAATAAATATCATCGGGGACCACGGGAGCGCGGGGAGTCCCGGGGAAAGAAGAAGCGACCACGGAGTTCTTATCCACGGATTCACACGGATTAGCACGGCGCAACGTAGCCGCAACCAACCAAAAAGAAGAAGAGTGGATCACGAATGTAACGAATCGCGCAAAGCGCGAGACGAATTATACGAATCAAATCCATGTAGCGCGCCCGGATACTTGGACACAAGTTTAGGCAATTTGATGGCCAAAAGTTTCCTCATTGAGAGGGACTCTGTTGTTTGGTCTTCCCATCGAGAACGCGTTTTCTGTTGAGCCGTTGCCATCACGCTGCCGCCTTCA
>JACRIR010000070.1 GCA_016215705.1 Candidatus Poribacteria bacterium
GTTCGCAGTCTCATAATTTCCCATATTCGGCCTTTTGACATCTATTCAGAAGGCGAGGTAGCGGAAGGTATGGAAGAAGCCTTCCGGAGATCCGGGCTGAGTGCTTGTGGTGGTGCGTTCCTGAGTGCTCGTCGGCGCTCGGACGCTGCCGAGACCACGGAAAAATGGTTTGCCCGCGGCATCCGCATTCTGCTTCGCGAGAACCTTAAAGCGCCTGCAGCATCTGTGGACAGGCTACCCGCGGTTTTTTTTGCCAAGGGCGACAAGGCCATTTTGGACCAGCCGTTAGCCGCGACCTTGCATTCGCGGGTTAATCGGGCAGTTTGTCCTGGCGACCCGTGGATTTCCGCAACGAAAGCGGCTTTGGCGTACGCCGGAGAAAAAGGGTTAGCTGTTGTCTCGAGTTACGGGAACGTCCCGTATTCCGTTGTATGTACGCTGGCATTGGCTGGCCCCCTGGTCGTCGTTTGCCCCGAAGTGCTGCCTTTCATGGCTTCAGTTACACGGCCGGAAATTGCTGCTTTTTTGGAGGACCTCTCGCATTCGGGACGGATCCTATTCCTTTCCGCCTATTCGCCGGGCCGCGTTTCTGACTTGAACACCAGAAGAATAGAGCGGGATCGCCTCATAGCCGGAATATCAACCGTGCTTTTGGCTGGAGAAATCCGGAAAAACGGAAACATGGAACGCATTCTCAGTGAAGCCAAGGCGCGGGGCACAAAGACCGTGCATTTTTCCGGAGAAGGAGAGACCCTTGCGAACTCGCCTGCACATGGCGAACCTGACAAATCTGGTCGCATAGTAACGATCAGGCCCGTTGCAAAGCGCAAATTTGAGCATGCTGCGCCTGAATTGGAGCAGTTGGCCAAAGGATCGCGTTACCTAATCCACTATACCAGAGCATGTCCCGGGCCGTGGCCGGGTCAGAAAATCCTGGACTATTGCCGCTCGCTCGTTCACGGTGACAGAGATTCGACGCATACTGCGTTCGACACGCTGATGAGGATCATAGAGGAACGTAGAGTCCGAGGTGGTGCAAGACTGACTCGGGGAAACTGTCCAGTGGTATCTTTTACCGAATGTGTGCCCCGTGAGGTGCGTGACCTCACTGAATGGCGGCCCGCTCTGGTTCGGTGGTCTTTTGAACCGTACGGCGTCGCTTTCCCGCTGCAAAGCCTGTTTCGCATGGGCGCTCGGCCGGTGATCTATGCCGTGGAAGCAGCGTATCAGGATTTGTCGGAAGAACTCAGGCACCTGTTCCAGCTTCAATCGCCGAGCGGCCGAACCTGGGCCCCCGAGAAAGAATGGAGAATAAAGGGCGACCTTGAAATATCGGATTCGCTGGGTCGTGAGATGGTGATAATCGTTAGGACCCTGGACGAAGCCCGTAAGGTCGAGGAATGCTGCGGATTCCGAACCGCTCTTGCCGGACTGTGAACCTTGTGGGAAAATGCCCGAACTTGATGTCGGGCGGACTCTTTTTGTGTTAGGAGCGTAACCGAGCTTGCTAGTTACTGCGCTATGTCGTATGAGTCCCACTCAACGTTCAATTCTTGAGAAAGAATCCTATGGAGTTTGAAGCCGACCTTTTTTGGGCTATTGCGGCTTTTGCCTTCGGAGCAGCGGTTGGAAGCTTTCTGAACGTGGTGATTATTCGCCTACCTCAGGGCCATTCGATCGTTTTTCCTCCGTCCAGTTGTCCGAATTGTGAGAACAGAATAAGACCCTATGACAACATCCCCATCCTGAGTTATTTCCTCCTGCGCGGAAAATGCAGGGATTGCCGGGAGCCCATCTCGTTGCGATATCCTTTGATAGAGTTTCTAACCGCGAGCCTGACCGCGGCGCTCTACTTGAAATTCGGTTTGACCCCTCTCTTTGGCGTATCGTTTGTCTTTTGCGCGGCCATGCTCGTGGTGTTCTGGATCGATTTGGACCACATGATAATTCCTGACGCTATTTCTCTCACCGGTATCGTTGCAGGACTCGCCGCATCGACCGCGGGCATGATCCCCGGAGTGGAATGGCTACAGTCAGTTGTAGGGGTAGTGCTGGGCGGGCTCAGTCTGTACGTTCCGGCTTACGTGTACGAGAAAGTGCGCCACGCCGAGGGCCTAGGTGTAGGGGACATCAAGCTCCTTGCCATGATCGGATCGTTCACCGGCCCTTACGGGGTGATTTTCGTGCTATTTTTCTCCTCCTTCATCGGATCGGTGACCGCCCTGGTGAGTATGAGCGTAAAAAAGGTGAATGCCTCGACCCCCATACCCTTTGGCCCGTTTCTCACGGCAGCGGCAGTGGGGTA
>JACRIR010000071.1 GCA_016215705.1 Candidatus Poribacteria bacterium
GGAACCTCTATAAATCCAAACTCCGTCACGATACTGCGTTGCTCATAAAAAATTACTCCTAACATATCAGACATATGCGTCGTCGCAATTTTTTACTCGCGCCTTGTCTCGTTTAGGATTTTGAATTTATAGAGGCTCCCTAAAGCGATGCCCAGCAGATTCTTCAACACCAGCCCATCCGAACCGGGCTCGAACTGCGCCTCGCTCAAGCCTGAAACATCGTAGCGGTCGTCTGGACTCATTCAGTTATGCCTTTGCAAAAAATACCGTGGTGCGACCCCTATTACTCTGTGGCTTTCCTCTGTCGTTTCATCTTCGCACGACTTGGCGCGGGCGGCAAGAACGAGTTTTCGGAGGAATATGATCGTTGGTCTGTGGGGCTGCCCTTCGACAACAGTGCTAAACTGCGCGCAAACAATCCGCCCAAAACTGCGACATGGAATGTAAAACGCTGCACTTTTCCCGCCACGCATTCGAGCGTATGTTCCAGCGTGGAATCGATCCGGCTGTTGTTGCGCGCATCGTTGCAGATGCTGAAATCGTTTTTGAATACCCGGATGACAAGCCTTTCCCCAGCGCACTGTTGCTAGGGTTTCATGCGAAGCAGGCGATCCATGCAGTTGTGGCGCATTCAGAGGAAGGCGACTGTCATCTGGTCACCATATATTGGCCCGATCCGGCAATCTGGGACGAGACGTTCAAGCGAAGGAGAACATGATGAAATGCACGATCTGCAAAACCGGAGAGACACACCCCGGCACCACCACCGTCACGCTGCAACGCGACAACAGCGTGGTCGTCATCCGCGATGTGCCCGCAGAAATCTGCGAGAACTGCGGCGAGTATTACTTGAGCGCTCCCATCGCCAGCCGCGTGTACGCAGATGCAGACGCAACCGCGCGGCGGCACGTTGAAGTCGAGATTCAGAGGTACGCGGCTTAAGAAAATACCGTGGTCCGTCCATGAATACCAATGTTGCTGAATTTTAATGTTGCCCTTTTATGACCGCCGGAACGGTCAAACCTAACTGAATAGGGGTAGGAAACGGCGATCACCGTCCCCTCCCTCCGAACCCGGTGTGCGGTTCTCCCGCGACGGGCTCTCCAGTCAGTTGTTTCCTCATCGGGATTGGCGCGCCAATTGATGGGCTTCGTACATCGTGAACAGCCCAAGATCAGCGAAGAAAGCATTCGGCCATTGTTTGTGATCGCGCAAGCATCGTCCTTGACCCGGTCGGTGCTTCTGCCGACGCAGCAGCGCTCGCAAACGACGACGAACAAATCCGTCGATCAACGAGAAAGTGCGCCGCTGGGCATGTTTGAAGTAGCCGTACCAGCCTTTCAGGGTTGGGTTGAGAGACGCAATCACGGAATCAATGGAATCTCCCATGTTACGCTTCGTCTTGATGCGGATTTTATCCCGCAAGGACATCAGACTTTTCTTGCGCACCCAACGCTGCCCCGCTTCAAACCGGTAACCCAGAAACTCGAACCCTTGCCCCTCTACCCGGCAATCCCCAACATGGGTTTTGTCCGGATGAAGCGTCAATCCGTTCGCACTCACCCAAGCACGCATGCGGGCCAGCGCAGTTTCCGCTTCTTCCCGACTGCGACATAACACCACGGAGTCATCCGCATATCGCACCATCACCAACCCGGCTTCACGCATTTCTACGTCAAGCTCGTGCAGGTAAATATTGGCGAGCAGAGGGCTGATTACCGCCCCTTGCGGACTGCCCGAAGTTGGCGTCCACCGCTTCATGTCTTCCATGATGTCTTGCTTGAGAAACAACCGAACAAGCTCCAGCACCCCTCCATCCGCAATCCGGTTTCCCACTTTCGCGAGAAGGGCTGCGTGCGGAATCGTGTCGAAGTAGCTTTGCAAGTCCGCATCCACCACCCAGGAGTAGCCTGCTTTCAAATAATGATCTACTTCGCGTAATGCATCTTTGCAACCCAGCCCTTGCCTGAAGCCGTAGCTTCCCGGCTCGAACTCGCGCTCAAAGATCGGTTCGATCACCAGTTTCAGCGCAGCCTGAACTACGCGGTCTTTGACGGCAGGTATACCGAGCGGACGCTGCCCTTTACCTTTGGGTATGTACACACGCCTTACCGGCTGCGGGCGATAACTGCCGTCCCGCAACGCTTGCGCCAGTTCGGCCAGATAGCAGTCCCGCCCTTGCGCGAAGCGCTCCACGCTCATGCGGTCTACACCAGCCGCCCCGGCGTTCCGTTCGACCTGTATCCATCCCAACACCAAGGTTTCAGGGCGCGACACTTTATCGATCAGACTATGCCATTTGCCTCCATTAACTCCTGTTTGTAGAGCTGCCAACATAGCTTCTGTCCAGATTGGAGCTTGCACGAATTTCCGCTGCATGCAGCTTCCCAGCGCGCTTGCATCTCGTCTAGTCGTTTCCGACACTGGCGATGCTTCAATTTCCATCTCTGCTCTCTCCGGCCTTTGGCTATCAACCTTCCTGCCCCACTTCCCTGCTGCGCCTTTTGCTCTGACGCACTTCTCCACGGTACAACATACTTCCCCGCGTTCGGTACTATTGGGACTCTGACTCCTGCCCGCGTTCACATCGCCGACAGGTATCCCCGCTTGCTACGTGCCACCTTTCTATCGTTCCGTCCCCAATCACGTTGTACGCCACAGCATCGCTTTATCCGCCACTACAGCGTGCTGCGTTGATTCCAGGCTTCGCCACGAGGACGCGAGCTCGCCGCTATACGCCGCCGAAACAGGTTCGTCATCCTACGGACCGACAGTTCGCTTCCGGTTACTCTCCACCCCGCCTCACGAC
>JACRIR010000073.1 GCA_016215705.1 Candidatus Poribacteria bacterium
CTTCAATGAGCGCCGCCTTCTTCCTCCCATCATTCTGAGCAAAGCGAAGAATCTCATTTCCTTTTCATTCGTTCCATTCGTGATCCAACTTTTCTCTTTTCCTTCTCCCTCTTTGCGCCTTTGCGGTTTGATTCGTCCCTTTTCCCCCTTCTTGATATTCCCTTTCGCCTTGCTCCTTTCGCCTACGTCGGCCTTTCGCCTATTTCGGCCGCTCCAGCGCGGTCGCGACAAAGCGATAAAACATCTTGGAGGGCTTGTCGAGCGTAGAGGTCAGTTCAGGATGGAACTGGCTGGCCATGAAGAACGGGTGGTCTTTGAGCTCGATAATCTGCATTATCGGTTTTCCCCTCGCCTTACCTGAGAAAACGATGCCGCCTTTCTCGAGCTGTTTGATGTACCGCGGGTTCACCTCGTTGCGATGGCGGAATCTCTTCCGCGTCTTCTCGCCATAAAGCTCATGCGCCAGCGTGCCCTTCTTTATTATGACGTCGTGGCCTCCGAGGCGCATCGTGCCGCCCTTATGCGTAATGCCTATCTGCTCGGGCAGGTAGTCAATCACGGGATGCTTCGTGTTCTCATCTATTTCGCGGCTGTTCGCATCCTTCAAGCCGCAAACGTTTCGGGCATGCTCGACGACCGCCAACTGCAGGCCATAGCAGAGACCCAAGAAAGGAATCTTGTTCTCACGAGCATATTTGATGACGGATATCTTGCCCTCTGCCCCGCGCGCGCCAAAACCGCCCGCGACAATGATGCCCTGCATCTCCTTCAACGCATCCTCGACCGTCAATTTACCGCGCTCAATATCAGTCGTCTCGACCCATTTCTTGTTCACTTTGCAGTTCAGGTGGGCGGCGCTGTGAACAAGCGCCTCCTCGATGCTGATGTAGGAATCGGCAAGTTCGGTGTACTTTCCGCAGATGGCGATGTTGATCGATTTCTTGGGATTCTTGATGTGTGCTACGAACTTCTTCCATTCGGCCAGCCGGTTCGGGATTCTCAGCCCGAGTTGACGCGAGAGCACGCGCCGCAGTCCTTCTTCCTCGAACACGAGCGGCAACTCATAGACGTAGTCGAGGTACGGGTCGCTGATGACGTTCTGCACCGGCACGTTGCAGAGCCAGTGGATTTTCAGTTTCGTCCGCTCGGTCAGTTTCTCTTTGGAACGCCCGATGATTACTTGCGGGAACAGGCCGCGCTCGCGCAAGAACAGAATGCTTTGCTGTATCGGCTTGGTCTTCTGCTGACCCAACTCATCCAGAACGGGCACTAGCCCAAGATGCACGAACACGATATCCTTCGGGGCGACCTCGGCGCTCAGTTCGCGGACGGCCTCGAGGAACCATAGATTCTCGATGTCACCGACTGTGCCCCCGATTTCTATGAGGACGATGTCAGCCTTTTCTTTCCGCGCGATCTTCTTAAACCTTTCACGTATTTCGCCCGTGACATGCGGGATCACTTGAACCGTTTTCCCCAAGAAATCGCCGCGGCGCTCCTTCTCGACGAGCGCCTGGAATATCTTTCCCGATGTAAGGTTCCACTCCGACTTGCAGTTTATGTTCATGAACCGCTCGTAATGTCCGAAGTCGAGGTCCACCTCGCCGCCGTCATCGAGCACAAAGACTTCTCCGTGCTCTATCGGGTTCATCGTTCCGGGGTCAACATTGAGATAGCCGTCGCACTTGATGGGAACAACCTTGTACGCGGGCGCCATAAGCCGGCCGATCGAGGCCGAAACGACGCCCTTCCCGAGGCCCGAAAGCACGCCTCCGGTCACAACAATCCACTTCGTGTTTTGCATGGAATTTACCTGTTCAGGCCAGAGGAATGGAAAGTGACACTTCATAATTTATCACAATGCCGATTCTCTTGTCAAAACAGTGCCTCCGGCAAAACAAATATTCTCGATGCTATATCGCCAAACCATTACTGACTACCTTCGAGGCGACGGTCAATGCCTAAGCTAAGAAGGATGTCTGCGAAAGGAGTGACAACTCCGGGCATTTTGGCTCACTTCGCATGGAATGCGCGTTCCATGAACAACGAAGTGCAAAATGGGTAGCGTTGGCGTTCGAGTACCCCGTACCGTCGCCAGGC
Organism: Candidatus Poribacteria bacterium; assembly: GCA_016215705.1. Classification (GTDB taxonomy): domain Bacteria; phylum Abyssobacteria; class SURF-5; order SURF-5; family SURF-5; genus JACRIR01. Next base: position 2,101 of record JACRIR010000073.1, read on the forward strand.
ACGGTCGACATAAAACACATCAGTTTTTGCGGGATCTTATCCCCTTTATCCCCCTTGACTAACGTGCGTTATGGTGGTAGAATTTGAGCATGAAAAATCTTATGAGCATCGTCATCTACTACCTCTGCATCATGGCAGTAGCTACCTGTGCGGTGCGCTTCACGAGCCTCCATAAGTATGTTGTTCTGCCAACCTTCACATCCTCATACAATGATCCCATAACTGATAATGGTTTCTGCCTCATCGGCGACTCTCAAGTTTGTCTCGCTCCATATCGGATTCCAAAGATCGCATACGCGGGAGCCTCCAGTCAACGACTCGCCCAATTAATCCAATCTATTCCCAACGCCGCCCACAACGTGACCTTCATTCTAATGGCCGGAACAATTGACATGGCCGATAACGCATCAAGAGACCATGTTTTCAAGAATATCGCATATCTTGAATCAACAATTCGGTCTCGCTTCCCAGACTCTCACATTGTAACAATCGATCCGTTCTATATTCAGGAGCTCGCCAAAAAGCATCCCAGTTTTCCTGGACATCTCGATGTGAAAGGCTACTGGTTGCTGGCCGCAAAATATCCCATCCTTGCGTCTCATTAGAACCTCTATCAGCCCTACCAAAGAACTGATATCGACCTCTGTGGCTAATCTTTCTTAGTGGTTAGACGCTGTGTTTCTTTCGTCTTGAGGCAAGATCTCCTTTGGACTTGACAAATCAGTATAATCAGTATATACTGATTATGCGGAAGTCATTCGCCGCACGGAGATGAATGTCTGCGGATAGGAGATCGACGGAAGACTGAACCTATGAGATGGTGCAAGCGCAAGTCCGGAGGAAACTGAAATGTCAGTAGAGGAACTGCTGAGGAAAATTGAATCGTATCTTTATCAAGAGAGAATGGATGTGGTCGGAGTTGCAAATGCGGCCGACTGGTCCAGTCCCATGAAGGAAACCATTCCCGGGGAAATCCTCGAAGATTGCAGAAGCATCGTTGTTTTCGGAAAAGAAATACCGCCTGCAACCTTCACGGCCCGGAATCATGCGGCCGGCCTTTACCACCAGATCGCATCAAACTACTATATCACCATGGATTCGGTCGCAACCGATGTCGCCTTGATGCTCACACGGGAAGGATTTCCCTCCATCCCGCTGGCAGGACAAAAGCCCATGTTCATGAGAAAGGGGAAATATTGGGGAGTTGTCTCGCTCAAGCATGCGGCTGTGCGGGCGGGTCTCGGGACGATGGGCAGGAATTCCCTGCTGATCAATGAAGACTTCGGCAACCGGTTGCGACTTGCAGGCCTGCTCACGACCGCGCCTCTGCCTGCCGGAAAGCCGACGGGAAAGTCGCATTGTCCCGAGAAATGTCGTAAGTGCGTCGAGACATGCCCGGTAAAGGCCCTTGACGGGAGCGGCAACATAGATCAATACAAATGCCTTCGCAGAAGCATCGCATCCCCCTTGATGGGGGCGCTATTTCTGTCCCAGTGGCTTCGCTCGTTCAGGTCTGCGGACAGAAACTTCGAACTCACCGGCAATACGTTGGGTTCAATATACGTGTATTCCTGTCACCAGTGTCTTGTCAGTTGCCCTCATTTCAGCCGAAAACGCAATAGCAAACGTGAAGCGTCGGAGCAAGATTGACAATCCAGATATTTCAGCATATACTGATTTGTAAGAATAGGTTAATAAGACGACATATTTCCGACAGGAAAGGCGGTGGTAAGGATGGCGGGGAAAAAGGCTCCGCAACCATGCGGACCAGGCTCGATGCTGGGAGAGAGCGTGCGCTGCTGCAAGGTTGAGGCGCTCATACCGATTGACGCGCGGGGACAGATTGTTCTGCCGAAAGACTTGAGGGAGAAGGCCGGAATCAAGGCAGGCGACAAACTCGCGGTCGTGAGTTTCGAATCCGACGGGCAAGTGTGTTGCTTCGCCCTTGTCAAAGCGGACGCGCTCGCCGGCACCGTGAAAGATATGCTTGGTCCAATCATGAAAGACATATTTTAAGAGAAATGATGAAAGGGGAATGAGCGCGTTGTGTAGTACAGCGGAGCATGGCCGCAAACGAAAGTAAGAAATGGGGACCGCTGATTAGCCGGGTGCGGCGTAGCAGCAGCCAAAGGAAAAGAAGAAGCGTTTTTGCGCGGATTTTGTAAGGGCGGTTCGAGAACCGCTTACAGAAAACGCTACAAGAACTCATGATTTCGAACCCGAGTGGTACAGGAAACAGATTGCGGAACAAACGCAAGGAGGATATCCAGATGAAGAAGGAAGAAGTTAAGAAGAACGTCAGGGAGCGATACGCGAAGAAAGTCAAGAGCGAGAGTTCATGCTGCGCTCCGCAAACCTCGTGTTGTGGCAGCGTGAACGTGGCGGAGCAACTGAGTAAACGCGTCGGATATTCGGATTCCGAGTTGGCGTCCGTCCCGGAGGGCGCGAACCTCGGGCTGGGCTGCGGCAATCCCACAGCGCTTGCGTCTCTGAAAGAAGGCGAAACAGTCCTCGATCTTGGCGCAGGCGCCGGATTCGACTGTTTCCTGGCAGCGAACAAGGTCGGCAAGAGCGGAAGAGTGATAGGCGTCGATATGACTCCCGAGATGCTCGACAAGGCGAGGGAAAACGCGCGCAAAGACAATTACGAGAACGTGGAGTTCAGACTTGGAGAGATCGAGAATCTACCCGCTGCCGACGACTCGGTGGACGTGATCATTTCGAACTGCGTCATTAATCTTTCGCCCGACAAGCCAAAGGTGTTCCACGAGGCTTTCCGCGTGCTGAGACCCGGCGGGCGGATGATGGTATCGGACATTGTGCTGACGAAGGAACTGCCGGATTTCATCAGAAGTTCAATCGAAGCATACGTCGGCTGTGTCGCAGGCGCCATGATCAGAGAGGACTATGTTCAGGCAATACGTGACGCCGGCTTCGGGGACGTCAAGATAGTCAGCGAGGCCAGTTTCCCCGCCGAAGTGATGGCCAACGATCCGACCGTAAAGGAGATGATCAAAGACCTCAACGCTTCGGTGGAACAACTGCGAGACGTCGCCAATTCGGTGTTGAGCGTGAAAGTTCAGGGAACAAAACCTGCCGGTGGCTGCTGCTAACGGAGGGCAAAGGCGAAAGGGAGCCACAACGCGGCACAGCCGCAGACAAAGAAGAAGAATTCTTGGAACACGAATATCACGAATCGTGCAAAGCGCGAAACGAATTACTCGAATAAGCAGTTCCTTTTTTGTCATTCCCGCGAAAGCGGGAATCCATGATAAATGCGGCGTGGACCGCGCGCAATTTCTTATGACGCCGCTCCTGGAAGAGGAGAAGGCTGGCGGACCGGACCGTCAAAGGATAAACACTATGTCCGTAAATGCCAACATTCCTACGCTATACGACAAAGCGCTGTGCTCGAAATACAAGATTCTCACGAGCGCTTTCTTTTACCCGCGCGGGATCAGGGATTTCATCCTGCAAGGACTTCCCATAAAAGACAACGACAGAATCCTGGACGCGGGTTGCGGCCACGGGATATTGAGCAGAGCGATTCGCAGCAAGATCAAAAGGGAGGCGGTTCAGGGAACGCAGCAGTTTGCCTTCGACATATCGGACGACATGCTGCAAGGTTTCCGGAAAACGGGCGCCGACGGAATAGACCTTCGGCGATTGGACGTGAGAGAATTGTCCTACGACAACGACTTCTTCGATCTGATAGTCACGTCGGCTATGCTCGAGTATGTGCCGGACATAGAGAATGCGCTCTCCTCACTCAAGAGATGTTTGAAGCCCGGCGGGAAAATTTACGTCTTCATGTCGAAGAAGACGCGCCTGAACCACTTCCTGTTTCAGCCATTCGGGAAGCCTAGGTGCTATTCATTCCCGGAATTGACGAATATCCTTTTGCGAGTCGGCTTTCAAAACATCGAGAGACAGCGCTTCCCCGCAAGCTCGTTCTGGCTGAATATATGGGGTATCATCGTCGAGGCCGGGAAAACATAAGTCCGTGTGAGTAGTGATTCGCTTTCACGAGTTCTCTTTGCGCCCTCTGCGCCTTTGAGGTTTATTCCTCCCTTTCGTCTTGTTCCTTTCGACTTTCGCCTTTCTCAGTACCCCACTTTGTCCGTGCCCTTGAGTCCGAGCATTTGGCGCGCTTCATCGGGAGTGGCCGGCTCGAGGCTCATCTCTTTGGCGATGTTGACCACCATCTTCACCTGGTCGGCGCTGCACGTGGCAGGTTTTCCCTTGCCCGCGAAAAGCGAGTCTTCGAGACCGACACGAACGTTCTGAGCGCCCATGGCCATAGCGGTAGCTGCGAGCGGTATCTGATGTTTTCCCGCGCCTGCGACCGACCACGTGAATTTGCCGGCGCCGAGCCTGTCCACAGCCTCGTCGTGCATCATGACGAGGTGTTTAACCGACGGAGTCATCCATCCGACAATGGGCCCGAACACGAACTGCAGGTGAGGCGGCAATTTAACCAAACCTTCCCCGATCAACCATGCGACGTAGCCGATATGGCCGAGTTCATACATCTCGAACTCAGGCTTTGTTTCGCAATCAAGCATGGTCCTTGCGTATTCGAGATCGTCATTGAAGCTCGGCGCGAACGTGCCCATCTTCACCATTTCGAGATACAACTTTTCCCATTCATACTTGAAATTGTCGAACCGCTGCACAAGTTGGAACAGCCCGAGGTTGAACGGCGCGGGATCGAAGGAACACATCTCCGGCTTGAGCCTCGATATCGGCTTCAACTTTTCCTCTATGGTCTGGTTCGCCCCGCCGCCGGTCGTGGGAAGCAGGATCATGTTGCAGCGCCGCTTAATCTTGCTGTGCACTTCGTAGAATAACTCGGGGTCCGCGGTAGGCATTCCATTCTCCGGCACGCGCACATGGATGTGAGCTATCGCAGCGCCTGCTTCATGCGCCTTCACGGCGTCCTCGACGATCTGGTCCGGTGTTATCGGCAGATAGGGGCTCATGGTGGGAATATGGACCGCTCCCGTGATCGCGGCGGTGATGATGATCTTACTCATTATTGACCTCCGTGTTGAATGGCTGCTCGCTCTGTAGTTGTCTTGGTTCTGTTTGACGTTATCCGAATCCGTCCTGCAACTGCGCACTTGGGTCAGATTACTGTACGCGCGCATTCATTCGCAAAATATTTCCGGCCCCTTTTCGCTCATCGCCTGCGAATAAATTGGCGCCTACACTGCCTTGGCCGGTTCGCGAACAGATTCTGTCCTGATTCCGCTTGCGGCTTCCGGCCTTTGTCAGGCTCTACGCGGACTATTTTAGCTTCGGCACGGTATGAGTTGTCAAGGCTGGACAGCCTGGACACTTGTCCCTGACAGGACTCGCTGTGGCAGAATCGCGGGAAGTCGGGCAAAACGCATCATTGTAGAAGAGGACTGCGTCATGGTAAAATGGATTCGATTTCCGGATGTGCATGGATTCCCGCTTTCGCGGGAATGACAATGAGGGGCGGGGATAACAATGAGGGGCGGGAATGACAGTGAGGGGCGGGGATAACAACGAGGGGCGGGGATGACAGTGCCGGGAGGACTATGGCGAAGAAATATGAAGCTGTAATTGTGGGGGCGGGGCCTGCCGGGATGTTTGCGGCGCTCGAGTTGGCCCAGGAGAAAAGAAAGGTCCTCATCGTCGATCGGGGTAAAGACGCGAACGCCCGCAGTTGCAGGATGGAATATGCGGGTGTCTGCTATAAATGCGACCCGTGCAACATCCTTTGCGGAGTCGGTGGAGCGGGCACGTTTTCAGACGGCACACTGAACTTGCGGCCGGACATCGGCGGCAACCTCCGCGACTACACGCAAACCGACGAGGAAGCATGGTCGCTCGTGGAAGAAGTTGACAAGACATTCATCAGATACGGCGTCAACGACCAACTCGTCGCCGCGTCGGCGGACAAGATAGAGCAACTGAAGAGACGGGCGGCTTCGGTCGGCGTCAACTTTGTGGACATCAAGCAGCGACACATCGGCTCCGATTTCACCCAGAAAGTAATCAACGAGTTCAAGAGGGACCTCGAGAGCAGGGGAGTCGATTTTCTGCTTGAGACAAGGGTGCGCGACATCCTGCTCAGAGACGGGCGCTGCCATGGGATCGTGCTGGAGGACGGCCGGAGGATTCCGGCCGCGAGCGTCCTTCTTGCCCCGGGTCGCGTGGGCGCAAACTGGACAAACAGCCTGGTAGATCAACACGGCATCAAGGCGAAATACGCGCCGATTGATATCGGAGTCAGGGTCGAGGTACAGAGCATAGTCATGGATTGCGTGACCGACATCAACCGCGACCCCAAGTTTCACATCCGCACGTCCGAGCACGATGATTTTGTGCGCACGTTCTGCACGAACAGACGCGGCTATATCGTGAAGGAACGCTACGACGGGATTGTGGGAGTCAACGGGCACTCGTTTCGCGACAAAGACTCGCCGAATACGAACTTTGCACTGCTTGTGACGATTGATTTGACTGAGCCGCTGGAGAACACCACTACCTACGGAGAGTGCATCGGCAGGCTGGCTTACACCCTCGGGGGCGGCAAACCGATTCTCCAGCGAATGGGCGACCTTCGCCGGGGGCGCCGCTCCACAGATCACCGGATAGCTCGAAACACGGTTCAGAACACGCTCAAAGACGTGACACCGGGTGACATAGCTATGGCTTTGCCGCATCGCATCGTGATGGATATTCTGGAAAGCCTTGACACGCTGGACAAAATAATCCCGGGCGTGGCCTCGGACTCGACACTCCTGTATGCGCCCGAGATCAAGTTCTATGCGATGAAGGTCCACGTCAACCGCCATCTCGAGACGAGCATCGAAAACCTTTTTGCCGCAGGCGACGGCACCGGTCTGTCACGCGATATAGTCAACGCCTCGGCCACGGGAATTCTGGCTGGAAGAGGAATGCTGAAAAAGATGTCGAAGCCCGGACGGTAAGCCCTTCTTGTATGACCCCAAAAGAGGGATACCCGTCGATCCCAGCCACAGAGATTGTGATGCTGTCCCGAACTTGAGTGTTTGGACAAGTCCGCTGTAAGCCCGTTCACTGCACGAACATAAATCTTCTGACATTCAAGATCACGAATTTACGCTGTGATTTCTTGCACGAACCTAAGGCATGTTAATCACACGGGCGCAATGAATTGCGCCTCCAGAGACAAGAATGAGGAAAATCGGGGACACGATGTAATATCGTGTCCCCGATTTCCTGAGGCGCGGTTCATCGCGTCAGATGCGCGCTGGTTGATTGCGGCCACGTTGCGTTGTGTGTTCGTGTCAGGAAAATCCTACAGAGTGTTTGGTATGAGACTTGCTTAGAATTTACTGAAGGGAACCCGGAGCCTGAGACTGCTTCCCGGGAGCAGCCTACCCCACTGTGCGGGATTGTTCAGGGAAGAAACGCGGTTGTCTTTGATTGGGGACACCATGCCGGATAGTGTCTCAGCCAAAGGATTTCCCTGTGGCGCTGGAGGCGCAGCTTTTGAAGCATAGCAGAGGACAGATCAAGGCGAAGGTTGACAGGATACAGACGCTGCCCACCATGGCCAAGGTGGGAATGAGGGTAATCGAGCTTGCCTCAAGTCAGGAGGTTTCAATGGCCGACTTGAGTCGGGCTATCCACCAGGACGCATCATTCGCCGCCCGTGTGCTCAAAATCGCAAATTCTCCTTTTTACGGAATGCCGCGTCAGGTTGACTCGCTTCAACTCGCGCTGGTTATTCTCGGCCTGAACGAGATACAGAATATTGCGTTGGGTCTCTCGGTGTTCAACGTGATCAGAAACATGAACTCTCACCCGACCCGCAACCGCGAACAGTTCTGGCTTCACAGCGCGGGATGCGGAATAGTGGCAAGGATTCTTGCTCGCGCGCTTGGGCTTCACGCCGAAGGGACGGACTTCGCCGCCGGTCTGCTGCACGACATCGGGAAAATAGTAATTGACGAATTTTTCGGTGAAGAGTTCGACCTTATCCATGAGAAAGCGGCTACGAAGAATGTGTGCGTGCTCGAAGCTGAAGAGGAAGTGCTCGGCGAATCGCACGCGCATATCGGCGGATGGCTTGCTGAGAAATGGCAACTGCCCGACATCCTGTGCGGCGCAATTATGTGTCACCACGATTCCGCAAAAGCTCCGGCCGGGACATTTGTCAAGGACCCAAAGATTGCGGCGCTCTCATATGTCGCAGAGGGGTTCTGTGGCTGTCATGAGATTGGATGGGACGGCGACTCCAGAGCTTGCGATATGAAGAGTCCGGATGCGTGGGACATACTGCTCGCGGGCCAGAGCAAGCGCACCCGGGCGGACATCGATGCCATTCTCGAAGAGACTCTGCAGGCTTACCGGGAGACGCGCCCGCAAATGTTGTGGGAATGAGGCGGGGCATCAGTACTTCGTCGGGATAGCCCTTCTAACTTCCGTGAAGCGATTGAGCGCGTCCGCATACTTCATCATTTGAACGAGGTCGCCCTCAAACCGGAGCAACCCCTCCATTATCGCTGATTCGACGCTCGTCTTGGCCGTGTTTATCCGCATGAAGGTTTCATAGGTTGCGATGGTCGTGAAGAACGGCTTTCTATCGCCGAGTTCTTCAGTCAAACCGGAAACAGTCTCAACGAGCTTGCTTTTCTCGAAACGCCAGTAGAGGAACCGTGTCTTGCCATCGGGGCAGTTCTCGATGACGTTGTTGAGCTCGATCGAGAGTTCGCTTGCCATGCGGGCAAACTCGGCGTCGGCGTTTACGACTTCTTGACAAAGGTTTTGCCATTCCGACGACAGATACTTGACGGCCCGCGAGGTGTCTCTTCCCGTCGTGACGCGTTCTTTCTTCATTGCTTCGCGAAGGGTTTGCGTGGCGGCTTCGTCGACTTTCATTTCTTTTGGAGTTGTTGCGACTCCGTGGGATTCCATCGTGTCCGGAGATTCTTCGCGGAGTTTATCCAGAACGGAGCCAGTGAATTCAGAATGACGCTGGACTATCATTACACCATAGCGCTTTCGGGCGCCCTCGATTGAGACATATTCGTCGAGGACATCCTCGAGCACGGCAGCGGGGTCACGTTCGAGTGGGTCCCCCCATCCCCCGCCGCCTCCGAGTTCTGCATGGACAAGGTGTCCGGAAGAGAGGGGCTCGTTGAAAGCGGTCGCTGTGACCCGGGTTTCGGCAGAGGTCCCTTCTCTTATGACGAACTTGTTCAGGGAGCCGTCCGTTCCCCCGTTGAAGCCGCGCATGGGATATTTTGTGCCGATCACATAGGTATGCAGGAACATGGGCGAGAGAGCCCTTAGTCGAAGCGAAGCGCCACATCCGCCACGCCATTTGCCCGGCCCCCCGGAATCGGTGATATACTCCCGGCCAAGCGTTTGGACGGGGAAGTACATATCGTGAAGCTCGCCCGTCGCCATTGTCATGGCGCCAAAGAACGGGGCCATGGCCCCCCACCCATCAGTTTCATGGGCGGCGTTGCACCAGCCGGCCGCCATGGTTACGTTCTGGTCCACGTAGAACTCCCCGGTATACGGATTCGTGCCGTATGTAACAAGGGGCATTCCCAGCTTGATGTTCTGGACGAATGCTTTCTTGGGGATTGCCTTTTCGAGCGCGAAAGCCACGGCCTCGCCGATTTCGCCGCCGGCGTGGAGCGTGCACGCCGTGCATGGAGCGGGCGGGCGCGGGTTAACGACTGTGCCTTCAGGCAAGATGATCTCGACCGGATTCAATAGGCCCTCGTTGCGAGGGATGGAGTCGTCGATCATGCTTGAGAGAGTCAGGAAGATATACGAATACGAGTTAGGCACAGAACTGTTTATGAAGCCGGGTGTCTGCGGATCGCTGCCCGTGAAATCTATTTTGAGGGAATCGCCGGAGACAGTCACTGTTGCTCGAATCGTAATATCCCGCACTCCCTGACAGTCGTGCTCGAGGTATGCTTCGCCCCTGTACACGCCGTCGGGCCACTGGCTTATTTCGGCGCGGAACCTGCGCTCCGTGTATTGCGTAATATAGTCCAGGCAATCCAGCACGGTTTGAGCGCCGTACTTTTTGAGCATTTCCAGCAGACGGCGCTCGGCCACCCGCACGGAACCCATCATCGCTTTCAAATCGCCCAGGAAGGTCGGCTCGCGGTTGTTTATCTTGAGCATATTGATTATGTCGTTTCGGGGCTTGCCGCGGTCATATATCTTTATGGGGGGCAGGCGCAGGCCCTCCTGCCATATGTCGGTTGCCTCCGGATTGTAGCCTCCGGGCACCGCTCCGCCGGTGTCCCCCTGGTGTGCCCGCGTTACGGGGAAGAAAATGATCCGGCCGTTAAAGAATATAGGCGTCATCATTGTCCAGTCGGGCAGATGGGAGCCCCCGTGGTAGGGATCGTTGACGACGATCAGGTCGCCGGTGTGCAGGTCGTCGCCAAAATCTTTGAGCGCCGCCGTGACCGAAAACTTCGACGCGCCCATGTGGATCGGGAGCGCATCGGCAAGAGCAATGATTCTGCCCGTTCCATCGAATATCGCGGTAGAGAAATCATGCGATTCGCTGAATGTAGGGGTGGTGGCCGTGCGAATCATGGTGTCGCCCATTTCGTTCGCGATGGTTACCAGCCCGCAGCGGACTACTTCGGCGGTAATGGGGTCTATTTCTTTCATTGTCTGCTCCTGTCATGTAACTGATGCTTGCCTGATTCCGCATCAGAAGGTGGCGCCCTGAAAGCCATTATGAGTCTGTGGGGTAAATCCCCCTACCCCCCCCCTTTGTTAAAGGGGGGATAATTAGGCCCCCTTATGAAAGGGGGGTATGATTAGGCCCCTTTGTCAAAGGGGAGATTTCACCTTATTGTTATTTCGTAGTTGTCAAACTCCGTCAAATGAGCGATTTGACTCGGATAGACGACAATGGTCGTAGCCGGCTCCTCGATCACGCACGGCCCGCGAACGACGTTGCCGCAGCGGATGCTTGCTCCGTCATAAATCGGAGTCTTAACGAAGCCGCCTGCATCCTCGAAGTACACGCTCCGTTCGCCCCTTAGCGCCGCTGAGGCGTCTCCGCCCGACGATTCGAGTTTTTGCACGGGGGGTTTGCTTGTCTGAATGATGGCCTCGAGCCTCAGGTTCATGAAGTACACCGGCTCATCGGGATTCGAGAACGTGTGCAAGCTTTCGTGGGCGGAGTGAAATGCCTGCACCGCGCGAGCGATATCCTCCGCCGCGACATCGCCCCCCGAGGACTTGAGCGGAACAGTTATCTCGTGGGTCTCGCCTTTGTAGTGCATGTCCACGAAGTAATTGTTGAGCGCTTTGCCCATGAAACCGGACCGCGTTCGCCGCGCCGCCGGCAAATTGTTTTCGATTTCCTTGCGCATTTCGGAGAGGAGGAAGTTCATCTTATCCAGGCTATAGTCGCTGGAACGGCCTATGTACGTGCGCATCTTATCGATCACGATGTTCGAGCTGAGGAGGCCGCGCGCTGAAAAGGCCGTCGCTATCCCGGGAACTATGACTTTGCGGATGCCGAGCTCACGCGCCTGCATGCCGGCATGGAGCGCTCCGTTTCCGCCAAAGGCAACGAGGACAAAGTCCCGTGGGTCGTATCCTCGTTGAACCGAGACCACGCGAATCCCGTTTGCCATACTATTGTTGACGATCCGGAAAACGCCGCTTGCAGCCTGGACCAAGTCAAGCCCCAGAGGGCGGGCGACTTTTTCGTTTATGGCGTTTTCGGCCGCATTCCGGTCAAGCTTCATCTCGCCCCCGAGGAAATTATCCGGATCGAGGAAACCAAGCAGAACGTTGGCGTCCGTAACTGTAGGTTCACGACCGCCTTTTCCGTAGCAGGCGGGGCCGGGAACTGCGCCCGCGCTTTGAGGACCTACGTGGAGCGCGCCTCCCGCATCGACCCACGCAATACTTCCCCCGCCGGCCCCTATCGTGTGGATGTCAAGCATCGGCGCCGCCACACGGTAGCGACTGACCCAGTAATTCGTCGTGACCGTCGGCTTGCCATTGCGAATAAGAGAGATGTCATAGCTCGTTCCTCCCATATCGACCGTTATCAAGTTAGGCTCGTTGCAAAGGTCTCCGATCAACTGCGAACACGCGACCACTCCTCCCGCCGGACCGGAGAACAGGCTGTAAACAGAGAAATCACCCGCGTAGGCGGCATTCATGATTCCGCCATTCGAGAGCATTACGAAGAACTCGCGCTCGAAGCCGAATCCCTTTAGCTCGCGTTCGAGACTTTCAAGGTATCGTTTGAGTTTCGGGCTCGTGTATGCGTTGACGAGTGTCGTGCTGACCCGCTCGAACTCACGAATTTGCGGAAGCACCTCATGTGAGAGCGAGACATGTGCCTCCGGATACTCGCGCCTGATTATTTCGGCCATCTTTTTTTCGTGCGCCGAATTCAGGAAGCCGAAGAAGAGACAGACGCCGATCGATTCCACGCCTGCTTCTTTCAGTTTGCGCGCCGCCTGCACGGCCTCGGCCTCATCGAGTGGAACAAGGACTTTCCCTTCGCGGTCGATTCGCTCGTTCACGGTGAGTCTGTGCCGCCGGCGGGCAATGGGAACGGGCCCCGGAAGTCTTGGGTTGAAAATATTCTCCTTGTAACCGCGCCGTATCTCGATGTCGTCACGAAATCCTTTGGTTGTTATGAGACCTGTTTTGGCGCCGTTGAACTCGAGCATGGTATTCGTGGCGACTGTCGTGCCGTGGATTATGAGGTCGGTCTTGATAAGAAGCTCCCGCGCGGTCATTCCTTCGCGGGCCGCTATTTTCCCGATGCCCGCAATCACGCCGATGGCCTGGTTTTCAGGCGTAGTGGGCGTCTTCACGACCCCTATTGAATCTGCGCCGTCGGTGTAAACGAGGTCGGTGAACGTGCCGCCGACGTCAATGCCTATTTTGTAGCCCATTGCAGTTCTCCTGCCTGGTTGGACGGATTCGCATTATGATCGAGTTGAGAAATCACATCCTGTCCCTTTGTTAGAGGAAAGTGGTACTCGCTTCCCTCTCACTGCTTGTTTTCCTTTTGACTTTTGTTTAACTCGTGCAGTTGTCTGCGAGCCCATTTGCCGTAGAAGCCGCTGCCGCATTTCTTCTTCATTGAGTCCAGGATTTCGTACGCGGCATCGTAATTTTCGTCACACAGGTACATTTGCGCGAGGAAATACGCGGCCTTTGCTCTGATCTCCGGGCAGAGTCTCTTCAAGCCGGCGTCACGACACGCAGCGTCCGCGTTTGCAGAGTCGATGACGGCTCGAAGGTCTGCGGCGGCCTCGTGATGTGTGTCGAAAATCTCGGGGATGATGGCAAGGCCCACTCCCCTGAGATAAGAGTAGAGGAGCGTGGTTTCCGGATCAGACGAATGTCCTCGCGAGGCGTCGAAACTTGCGATGCCATCGGTGATCGCGTGCATGGGCGAAAGCACGCCTGGCGCCTGCGGTATCCGGGCCATGTGCGCCAGCCCGGAGAGAGCTTGCGCAAGCGGCAGGATCGCTTCGCAGGTCACCGCCCGGCTGAAGCAAAGCAGCGCTTCAGCGGCTCTGCCTGCGACCAGATCACTGATACCGTTCATCAGGCTCATTATTTCAGGGCTGCAAATGGTTGATTCGGGAACTGCGCGTTTGTTCTTCCCGCGGATTGCGGCGAACAAAAGCGTAAGCCGCGATTCTGAGCCGACCCGTCGAGGCTGACCGCTGTCCATTTCGGAAAGTGTTCGCGGGCTACGGAAGCGAAGCGATTCTTCCAGCCTGTCCGGAATCGCGTTCAGTTCCTCGACGAGGGTTTCCGCATTCGAGCTGACCAGCTTGGCTTTGATGAGGGGCATGAACGCGGCGAGAGCCTTGTCCCCCTCGCGAACGTATCTGGCCGCGTCGGAGGCGGAAGTGTTCTTGAGCATCCGGCGGACAAAGAGCCTGGCGTCTTCTTTGACGATCTGCCGGATGTGTGCGCGGTACATGGACATCATCTCGAGCGAATAATCGAATGGGAGTCCTGCCTCCTCGCGCTGCCGCATGAGCGAGATGATCTTGCAGTCGATCTGATCGTATTCTTTCCCCCGGGGAGTCATCCGCGGACGTATGAGCCCCAACGCTTCCATTTTGTCTATTTTCGAAAGCGGGTATTCGGTCTCCTTTGCGATTTGGCGTCTCAGGGTAGCACCGGTGGAAGGCGCGAGCGCCGAGACGTTCATCAGCGCCTCGCCGAGCGCCACTTCTCCCTCGAGCGAAGCGCCGCTCTCGATGATTCGCTTGATTACGCTCAGGGGGAGAAACCGGTCCGTCCGAAGCCTTTTGATCAGACGGACCCTGTCAATGCAATCGTTTCCATAGTAGGACATGGTGCGGCCCGTCTTGGTCGGCCGGGGGAGCAGGCCCTCGTTGAGATAGTGTTTGATGGTAGGAATAGGCACGCCCGCGAGTTTCGCAAGCTGGCTGATCCTGAGACCCTTCCGTTTCGGTTTGTTTTGCGCCATGCCCGTGGATGTGTGTTTGTCTCAAACTAGGAAGTTGAACTTTCTAGTTTATTATATTGGCCTTCTTTCCCTTTGTCAAGCGAAATCGCGAGGAGAGGTGTTCGACATAAGAGGCGAGATTGGACGGGCCGTGAAAGGTATGGTATAATTCGTTTTATGAGTCCACGGCGACCCCACGATGACGACACTTTCGACATGGACGCTTTTCGCCGCATTCCGGACATCCGGATATCCCCGCCTAAAACGGTTGTCATTCTGATCCTGCTTGCTCTTCTTGCATGGTTCATTTTTGGCGGTCCGGTCTACATGGTGGACCCGGATGAAGAAGGAATGATTCAGACTTTCGGGAAGTACACGTCTTCGACGCCACCCGGCCTGCATTTCAAGTTTCCATGGCCTATCCAGACGGTCAAGCTGCCGAAGGTGACCGAGGTCAAGCGGCTGGAAATAGGCTTTCGCACCATATCTCACGGACCTCCTGCCAGGTATGAGGACGCGAGCAACGATGCCGAGATGTTGAGAGAAGCCCAAATGCTGACGGGTGACGAAAACGTGGTCAACAACAGTATGATCGTGCAATACAAGATACGAGACCCCGTGATGTACCTTTTCAACGTGCGCGGGCCGGAGGACACTCTTCACGACCTTGCCGAGGCCGCCGAACGACAGGTAGTCGGCAACCGTCCAATAGATGATACGCTGACGGTGGGCAAGACCGAGATCCAGTTGGAAATAGGGGAGAAGATACAGTCCATGGCGGACCTGTACGGAATGGGCGTACAGATTATTGCGGTCCAGCTCCAGGACGTGCAGCCGCCGAGAGAAGTCGCTAATGCTTTCAAGGACGTCGCCACGGCAAAGGAGGACCGCGACCGCATCATCAACACTTCGCGCGGGTACCAGAACGAGCAAATCCCGAAGGCGCGCGGCATGGCTGCTCAACTGCTGAGAGAGGCCGAGGCATACGAGCGCGAGCGCGTGGCGCGGGCGGAGGGTGACGCCGCCCGTTTTCTGGCTCTTGCAAACGAGTACAAGAAGGCGCCGTCGGTCACGAAGGAGAGGCTGTATCTGGAGACGATGAAATCGGTGTTGCCGCGTTTCAAGAAAGTGATCGTAGATGAGCATGCAAGTATAGTGAACCTTAATCAGCTTGCGCCGCCGGAAGGAAAGCAGTAATGAAGATTGTTACGGTTGCCGCAGTGGTTCTCGTCGCTCTTGTCGCTGTCTTCGTGTCAGCTTCTTTCTTCGTCGTTGATGAGACCAAGCAAGCGGTGATCACGTTGTTTGGCGAGCCGGTTGCCATAGTCATCGGTTCGATGCCTCCGGAGCTCCGGGTCGACTTCGAGAAGGCCATCAAAGACTACGAGAGGGAAAAGCGCACCAAACTGACCATCAAGCAGGGGGCCGGACTATATACGAAGGCGCCTTTCCTCCAGAAAGTCATCATTCTCGAGGACCGCATACTTGAATATGATTCCGAGCCGACTGATATTGTCACAAAGGACAAGAAGCACCTTCTGGTCGACAACTTTGCGCGCTGGCGTATCGTGAATCCGCTGTGGTTCATCCAGACCGTTCGCACGGAGAACGGCGCGCAGGCGCGGCTTGACGACATCATCTACTCTGTTTTGCGGGAAGAGTTGGCCAAGAGCAACGTTGTCGAGATAGTGCGAACCGACAACATACATTCTCTGAAGGAACAGATAGCCACGGGCCGCGAGACCATCATGAATGCCGTCGCAAAGAAATCGGATGGATCTGCAAGGAGATATGGCATCCAGGTGGTTGACGTCCGGATCAAGCGCGCCGACCTTCCGCAGGAGAATCTCAATGCTATTTTCAACCGCATGAGAGCCGAGCGTGAGCGAATCTCGAAGCAATACCGTTCCGAGGGCGAAGAAGAAGCGGCCAAGATACGGGCGGAAACCGACCGAGACGTCAAGATAATGCTGGCGGAGGCTTACAAAGAAGCGGAGAAGACAAAAGGCAACGGCGACGGGAAGGCAGCGGCCATATACGCCCAGGCGTATTCCGCCAACGAAGAGTTCTACAAGTTCCTCCAGTCGCTTGAGGTCGTCGAGAAATCGACCAGCGACAAGGATCAGCTCATCATAAGCACCTCGAGCGGCGTGTACCGGTACATGAAGTAGGATTCAGGAAAAGACGATGGGTCGGCGCCTGTCGGCATCCGACCCATCTCTCATGAGTGCCCTGCAGCGCCGTGGCGCTGCATTGTCCCGCGTGCGGCCCTCGTTCCCTTAGTGGTTCATGCTTTCTTCGGCCGCTGGGTCCAAGTCAAGGAAATCCACGTTGTCGGAGCGCAGTATCGCGAGATTGACCTCTTCGACTCCTTCCTGTGTCAACTGCCGCCTCGCAGCGTCGATTGACTCGGCCCGAACGATTCCCTCGCTTGTCTTGCCATCCTTGAGACCAATGTAATAAAACTTCTTCATGTTTCCCGGCACCTCCAAAGAAAATTTTGTAATTTTGAAATAGGCAACTTTTGTGCCACATATGGCTTAAATTGTAACCAGCGTGGACACAATAAGTTATGAAATAACACCTCACGTTATGCAGTGGGTTTGCTCCATATTCGTGCACCATTTTGGGGAGCCGTGTCTTAGTTTCGGCCACAAGGTCGGATTGAGGAGGGACGGCTGGCGGATGGACTTTTTGTGGGGGGCGAACCCGATTTCAGCGATTCAGGCGTCCCAATGCGTCGCCAAGAGAAGATACGCTGTCGAGTCGCGCCACCGGTTTCCCGATTGTCCCCTCGACATGGAAGGTCAATTTGCCCCGGCTGGCGACAAGGGCGGCAGCGATTTCGCGCGCGCCATTTTTCGCGAGTCGCTCGTCGGTAATGGTAAAGTTTTCTTTAAAGATGACGGAGAACGAGCCTTCGGCGGGGCTCAGTTCAAACGGTTTGGCGAGTTTGATGATTCCCTTCCCGGAGATTTCGTAGGCTGAGCCGAGGGACTGAAATTCTTCGATGAATATTTTCCCGTCTTTTGCCGAAAGTTTCGCCAGAAGCTCGACGTTGTGATTCGCGGGGAGAACCAGTCTCTTTGTTTCAATGGGAGGGACATCAATGTCTTTCCCTATCAGGAGCGCGAGTTTCCGTTCGGGCAACGTGGCGTCGAAGTCCGCGTCGAGCAGTCCCTTCGCGGATACGGGGGTCTGCAAGAAGCTGCATATCCGGCTGACATCCAATGCTCTGGCCCTTGCCTCGAATGCGGCCGGGAAGGTCATGGAAGCGGCGCGAAGCGGCGATCCGGCGTTAGCGCTCATCCAAAGTGTTCCCCCGAAGAGGTCGCTGTCCATTTCAGTTTCCATTCTTCCTCTTAGAAGCGAAAGGACGGAAACCTTCCCGGAAATCTTACTTATTGCGAGCTGCCGCACTTGTCCGTTAATGGACACGGGAATATCGAGATCCGTGATGACAAACGTGGACGGAAAGCCGGCGCTTATCGTGGCGAAGGTTGTTCCTGGTGGAGCGGTTCGCGTGAGCATATCGCCCATAAGTGTCGCAAGACGCTTATACGGGCGCACCATGAGGATGACGAGACACAACAGGAGCAATCCTGCGGCAAGAAGCAATGCCAGCAGCTTAATCAGACGGGTAGAGGGGGCCCCTTGTGGTTTGTTTGGAGACATGACCAGCGTTTTGTCAACTTTGTTCTTGACGGTTTCTATGGGGCGCAGCATGCTGCGCCCCTACGAAGAACCAAGCGCCGATACCCAAGAGTTTCACCGTGACGGCGCGCTAAGGATGTTTGCCGCTTTCCTTGCGCTTTGTTACGGCAGCGGCATCGAGTGAATCGAGAACGGTCTTGAGAATGAAGAACATATAGCCCATGTGCTTTTCGGCTATGTTGCTCCGGCCGCCTTCCTCAAAAATCGTATTCGTCAGATACTCGAGCATATGCGGCTGAGAGAGAAAATCGATCTCGGTGAGACAGCCGCCCGTTGCGTTGCGCGCCATTTGAACGAATCGCTCGATGAACAGCCAGTTCTGCTGAATTTGTTCGAGGATGGTGTCGGCCGATACGGGTCTCACCGTCGCGCCACTGTCCTCGAATATGCGCCATAACATATAGGCGAGGTAGAGCGTCAGGTCCTGCGCCGCGGGCGGAAGCTGGGAACTGAAGGCGGAGATAAAAGACGCAAGCAGAGGTTGCTCGCGGTTGAAGCGTTCGGCCTCGACAGACATATGTCGCGTGGGCTGAGTAGCGAGGTTCCTCGCGATTCTTTCGACCACAGTTCTTGATATCAGGTCCATTTGAGTCCTTTTTGGGCATCCCTTTCAGGGTCGCTCGATTATATAACCGCAATCCGAGAATTTCAACTCAAAAAAGCGCAGCTTCGTATCATCTTGAAATTGTGGGAGATATGTGCTAGGATGGGTCTCGAAGATGGGCAAGTGTCGTTGATTTTCTTTTGACTGTGAGGACGAAATTCCGGCGCTATGAAAGCGACGAAAATCCTATGGGTAGGCGTTCCGCTTGTTTTTCTGATTGCAGTGGCAGCGGCGCAGTGGGGAGCGGGCGCCAAACGCAGACCCGAAGTGTGGGTTCGGCAGATTGTTGTCAAAGCTGACGCGATGAAGCCCGAAGACGTTGAGCGGGCGCGCCGCAAGATCGATGAGGTATATACAGAGCTGAAGAAGGGAACCGACTTCAAACGGCTTGCTGCAAAACAGTCGGAGGCGGACAGTTCGCGACAGGAGGGTGACCTCGGATGGATTGGGAAAGGCATCCTGCCCAAGCGTCTTGAGGAGGTCGCGTTTTCGCTTCAGCCGAAACACTATAGCGCAATCGTGTCTGAAATCGGACCAGAAGTTCATATTTATCGCATCTTCTATGTGGAAGAGCGCCGCAATTTCTGATACAGGTAAATTCAAGGAGAATATCTCCTCGTCTGCGAGTTTCCGAATTCCTTTGATGTATTTTGTGGGGGCGACTCGCGAGTCGCCCCTACGGAGTTTGGACGGACACGTCACCGTATTTATGAAAACGTGCACTTAGAAGATGAGGCAGCCGGCGGACCCACAAAAGTTGTTGCAATTTGTTTTCTCGCGCATTATAATAGCACTCATCGAAATCAGTTGGAGGGACTGGCACTTCCGCTCGCTGGGCTGCCTGATTAGTTGTGAAAGGGGCGGCGGCTGATGGAGTCTCGCGCAGGCAATTCCAATGAGTTGACGAAGTTCTTGCGCGCGCACAAAGAGTCGGTGGTGGACGACTGGATTGCCAGTTTGAGGTTGGAGCGCGCGCTGGGGAGGAAGTTGCCCCAATCAGGTGACCGACAGAAGCGACGAGAAGTGTTTGCCGGTCTTTATGACTCATTCCTGGCTCCTTTGTCCCAACCTGCCCACGGTAAGAAGCCTCAAAGCGTTCGCCTCACCAAATCCCAGCAACAGAGCCTCAACGTCTTGTCGATCCATGAAATCCAGCGGTCACAGGTCGTTCTGCTTGATATCCTTTGTGCGATAATCCGGAAGCAATATCGCGCCCATCCGAAGAAAGTCGAAAAACTCATCTCTCTCCTCAACAATCGGATACATGAGCTTATTGTGCAGACAAGCGCTGCCGAATCAAAACGTCGCCGGAAGGCGGCGGGCCGCACGGAGGGCAAGTACTCCCGGTTGCTGGACGTGGCGACGGATGCCGTTTTCCTGTTGAATTACGATTCGGGACTCTTCGTCGAGGTGAACAAGGCCGCTTGCGGGCTCACAGGCTATTCTGAATCGGAGCTGAAGCAGATGGGATTCAATTCGCTTGTGTCCGTTTTCGACTTGAATCTTGCGCTTGAGCGAGCGAATACCGCTGCGGAGAGAGGCACTGTCCGTTTTGATGACCTTTCGATATACACGAAGAAAGGAGCAGCGGCGCCGGTCGATATAAGCGCCAGCGCCGTGATGATCGATGGCAGCAAGCACATTCTCGCGGTCATGCGCGACATAAAGGAGCGCAAGGCGTTTGAGAGTTCGATCAGGCAAAAAGCCGAGCGGCTGCAACTTGTGAATGAGATTGCTCACGCTATCAGCTCGAGCGACCTCGACATCGAAGCGGTGCTGACGGCAATATTGGAAAGCGTCGCGCGCGTCATAAAGGTGGAAGCCGGCTCGATCCTGAAGTTGGAACAGGGTGAGTTGATATTCATGGCCGCGTTGGGCGAGAAGTCTGAGTATGTCAAGCCATTCCGTCTCAAGCCGGGACAAGGCATCGCCGGTTGGGTTGCAGAGACAGGAGAAGGGGTAATTGCGCGCAATGTTCATAACGATCCGCGTTATTATCCTGAAGTCGAACGCGCCACTGGCTTTGTATCAAGATCGATCCTGGCCGTTCCCATGAAGGCGGGCGGCGCGATCATAGGAGTCATAGAACTCATCAACAAGGTCGGCAGCCAGTTCAGCAAGACCGATCTCGACCTCATGAATGTGATATCGCAGTTTGCGGCCGTGGCGCTCGAGCATGCCAGGCTTTTCTCGGAGTCCGAACGCGCCAAAGGATATCTCTCGCAAATGCACTCTCCGGTTTCTTCTTCGCGATTGGCGGCGGTGGTCGCGCAGGAGATGAAAGACCCTTTGGGTATCATCAAGAATTATGTGCGCATTCTTACGGATAAGCTTGCTGCGGGCGGAGACCGATTCGAGGAGCTTGCCGTGGTCGCTGAGGAGATAGACCGTATCGCCAGCATTACGGATCAACTCCTGTATTTCTCCGAAGGGTACTCGGAAGCTCCGAAGGTGACTCCCCTGAATCTGCTCATCGAGAATTCCGTCGAGTCGATGCGAGAAAGACTGCAGGCGGGCGGGATCGCGACGGAACTCAAGATGGAGAGCGCGCTGCCTCATGTTTCGGTAATACCGAATCAAATGAAGATGGTATTCTCGAATCTCATACGGTTGGCTATTGCGGAAATGCCGCACGGCGGCACGTTGATCGTTGCCAGCCGAAGGAGTGATTCCGCCATATATATCGAATTCTCAAACACCGGGGCCAAACATGCGGAGGCGGACGCCAATGAACTGTTCTTACCCAGCGCAGTTGCAAAGGGACTGGTTCCTAAAGGGCTGGGACTTTATATGGTGTATAACATCGTCCGGAGCTACGGAGGCGATATCGAGGTCAAATCGCGCAGGGGACGCGGAAACACGTTCAGTATTACGATACCGGTGAACACCGGCGTCCAGGGAGCCGGAGCGCTGCAATGATCGAATCGGGACGGCAGACATCTCGCGCCTCGATCAGCCGGGGACTCAGCAAGAAGTTTGTTTTGCCCATCATAGTCGGCGCGGCCGCCACGATAGTATGGGGAGCAATTTTCGGGTACTACCATGCCTACAAGCTCAGGCGCGAGGGACTGGGAGCGTCGATGGAGCGCGCCGCCGAGAGCCTGTCGGCGCAAATGGATACATCGCTGGAGACAGCGGTCGAACTGATGACCCAACTTGCCGCCTCTGCGCAGATACGTGACACCGTCGCAGAGCGCGACAAGAGATATGGCTCTCTCTCGAACGCCGAGATGTCCGAGTTGGTACTTCAGGAATCGGCGATTCTGAGGGCCTCGAAACAACCGCAGGCATTGCTTGACGCCCTCAAGTCGAACCCGATTGCCGACAAGTTGAAGATGTTTGCATCGGGAGCGCCGGGGTTTCGCGTTCTTGGCATCACTGACCGGGCAGGCGTTCTCATGGCTGCATTTGGTGAAGCGGCCTCGTCACACCCGAAACCGGAGGAGTGGTGGCAAGTGGCCGAAATCATGGAACATGGAAAAGTTGTTATCTCCGAGCCAACGTTTACGGAAAAGACCGTCTCCGCCACCGTCCGGATACACGTGCCCATCATGGCTTCGGAATCGGCAGGTCTTCTCGGAGGGTTGGACGCCGAATACAGCTTCGACAACATTATCTCTCAACTGGACGCGGAGGATGAGATCGTCGCTTTCCTTCTGTCCGACTCGAACGAGAGACGTCTGTACATTCTAAGTCCACCGGATATGGTCGCATCCAAACCGGTGGAATTCAGTGAAAAAGTGGAGAAGGTGAGGCCCAAAGAACACGGTTGGTCGCTGCTCGAGCTCGAAAAGGGCGGTGGGACCGTCGTCGCGGGCTTTGCGCCGATCGAACATTCTTTGGCGTTGCGGTCTGTCGTTTATCAGGGAAAGGACTGGAGCGCCGTTACTGCCGCGCAGGAAAGCCGGGTGACCGGGCCCCTGAACTCCCTTTTCGTGGGTATACTCGGGTTTAGCGCACTGATGCTGGTTGCGCTTTCCACGGGCGGGATAATGCTGGCCCAGAGGACGCTCAGACCCATCCGCGTGCTTCAGGAGGGGGTGCAGGAAATCGGGCAAGGAAATCTCGAACACCGGATTGACATACGGAGCGGAGACGAGATTGAAATGCTCGCGCTCGAGTTCAACCGCATGGCGGAACGGATGCAGCGCACCCAAGAGCAGTTGCAACGGAGGGGCAAGGAACTGGAACAGCGCGTCAATCAGTTGAGGAGATTGCAGGCGCAGCTCATGCAGTCGGAGCGAATGGCGGCCACAGGCGAGCTTGCGGCCCAAATTGCGCATGAAATAAACAACCCGCTCGGCATCATCAAGAATTACGTCGGCATTGCGAAAATGCTCATGGTGGAAGAGGACCCGAACCGCGAAAACATGAAGATTGTCGACCAGGAAATAAACCGCATAGCGGGCATAGTACGCAGGCTCCTCAAGTTTGCGAAGCCTGGGACCGAGGATATCCAATCGGTGCAGATAAACCAGGTGCTCGAGGAGTTGCTTGCTCTTTTGCGCGGACAGCTTTTCCGCAGGAAGATAGAGATTTCGACGGAATTCGCGGAGAATTTGCCCGAGGTCAGTGTCTCGACCGACCAGATGCGGCAAGTGTTCTTGAATCTGATAAAAAACGCCGAAGACGCGATGTCGGACGGCGGCAAACTGAGCGTGCGCACGCGCTACAGGAAAGGCCGTGTCGAGATAGACATCGCCGACACCGGTTGCGGGATACCCTCAGAGAATATCAAGAATATTTTCGAGCCGTTCTTTACCACGAAGGGAGTGAAAGGCACCGGGCTTGGGCTATCCGTTTCATACGGAATCGTCAAGAATTACAATGGCGAGATAAGCGTAGACAGCGAGCCCGGCAAGGGCGCCACGTTCACCATCCAATTGCCCGTGGTGAGCGAAAAGGTGTTCCAGGTTATTCGTTCATGAAGGATACAATGGTATCGTATCGGGTCCGGGGGAGTATATTACGACAAATCGGCGACACGATGCGACATTGTGTTCCCGATTTGTTGTAGAGGTGTCCCGGTCAGGCGGAACTACGTCCCGGACAAAGGCTGCAGGGCCGCAATGAGTTGCGCCCGAGTTGGCAAGACATTAAGGCGAGAGGGGGACCATCTGTGGCGGAAAGAAGCAAGATACTGGTGATAGACGATGAAAAGCGCATGTGCGACAGCATAAAGGTGCTGCTGTCAAACATCGGCTATGAGGTGGACACCGCCGAGAACGGCCGCATCGGGATAGAGAGGCTCAAGGCGCAGGAATACGGCCTTGTCATAACCGACCTGATGATGCCCGAGCTGGATGGCTTCGCCGTGATGAAGCACATAAGGGAGAACTGTCAGAACACGCTCGTAATAGTCATCACGGGCTATGCGTCAGTCGAGTCGGCGGTCAGGGCCATCCGGAGCGGCGCATATGACTACATTCTGAAGCCGTTCGACTTCGAGATAATAAAGATTTCGGTCGAACGGGCGTGGGACAAACTTAAGCTGGAGAAGGAACTGGAGAAGACGCGCAAGCTGGCGCAAGTGGCCGAGCGCGCACTCGCAATGAACAATGAACTCAACAATCCTCTTTCGGTCGCCTCGGGCTTTGCTCAACTACTGCAGATTCGGGCCGAAAACAGCGGAGACGAAGTCTTGAAACGTCAGATCGATTCGATTGTGAAGGCTTCCGAGAGTATTCATCAGATGACAACGCAGTTTCGGCGGTTTGCGCACACTTTGCTGAACGAAAACGCCGAACATGATCTGGGCATGATGTGACGGGGACTTTGCCCGGATTCTTAACCCTGAACCCGAAACCTTGAACCATTTCCCTAGGAGAACCAGATGGCGGAGAGCAGAAATATTCTTATAGCCGACGATAACGAAGAAGCTCGCCAACTTTTTTGTGACATAATCAAGCTCCTGGGTTTCACGCCCAAGGCGGTCAGCAGCGGAGTAGCCGCGCTTCAACAACTCAAAGTAACCCCCTTCGACATGGTTATCCTTGACATGCGCATGCCCGACCTTAACGGCCTCGACACATTCAAAGCCATCCGCCAGTTCGATTCGTCCGTGCCCGTCGTCCTCACGACCGGCTTCGGAATGGACAAAGGTGTGCAAGAAGCCCTGAGCCAGGGGGCGCTCCTATGCCTGGAAAAACCATTCAACGTTGCGCGCACGATGAAAACCATCCGCGAGATCGTCGAGAAGGAATCACCCAAGAAATAGCTCTGCCATATTACGCCGTCCACCTCGATATCGCTCTGTTTCTTTATTCTTATTTCCCCCCTCTTTCCGGCCTGTTGCCCAAATGAAATTGCGCTTCATGGTGCTGTTAGGATTGTCATTCTGAGGAGCGAAGCGACGAAGAATCTCTCGTTTTCCTGCAAATTTGCGACTTAATAGACAGAGATTCTTCGCTTCGCTCAGAATGACAAATGGCTCGCTCAGAATGACAACCGGCTACTACCATTTGGGCAACACGCCGTTTAGCCCTGGCTTCGCCTCTTCGTTCCGCTCGGTTTCTTTTCGCCTATTCTCCCTAGGGCTCTGCGTGTGCGCCGCGGCTTGAGAGGTTTACGCCTCATTGACGAACTTTTCGGCAGCATGTTATACTTTTCCAACGGGTTGGAAGGGTTAATCCGGCATGTCACGGCGCGGAGGCCTACAGGTGAAACTGGACAGTTTTTCCTACAATGTCGTCATGAAGACGTTGGAACTCCTTGAGACGCGATATAATTACAAGATTTCGGAGAACACCAAGAAAGAGATTGCCGAAGCGGTCCTCAAACAGATGGATTCACTGATTGAGAAGTGATTGTTTCATATGAATCTGTCCGAGCTCTCCGGAAACCGGATGAAAGAGGCGCACGGCCGTGCGCCGTTACAAGGCGAAGAAGCCGACTATCGGACACATTCCATATGACAGTATTTGTGGCTCTCCGGCAATTCCTGGCTCGACTACGATGACACTGTTCGGAAGAGCGGCATCCCCTCCCGATTTCGATGAAGCCCGCCGACTGATGGTTGAAAGACAACTTCGCGGCCGTGGAATCAAAGATGAGAGAGTGCTTGCCGCAATGTTGCTTGTACCCAGACACGAATTCGTGCCCGGCGAGTTCAAGGGTGAGGCTTACGAGGATCATCCGATCTCGATAGGAGAAGACCAGACTATCTCGCAGCCGTTCATGGTTGCTAAAATGACGCAGGAGCTGATGCTCAAGCCGTCTGACGTAACGCTTGAGATCGGCGCAGGCAGCGGGTACCAGGCTGCCGTTCTCTCGCGGCTGGCGTCGATGGTTTACACCGTTGAAAGGCGCCAGCGCCTGGCATGTCTTGCATACGCGACGCTCATGAAACTGGGGTACGCGAACGTCGCTGTCTTTTGCGGCGATGGGAGCAGGGGACTCGCCGAACATTCGCCTTACGACGGAATAATCGTCACGGCGGGAGCGCCGGAAGTTCCGCCCGTCTTGCTCGAACAACTTGCTGAAGGCGGCAGGTTGGTCATTCCCGTCGGGCCGAAAATGCATCAAGTCTGCAAACGGATAACGAAGCATGGCGGCAGGTATGAGACCGAAGACCTGACCGGCTGCGTCTTTGTTCCGCTGATCGGGAGATTCGGATGGGAGATTTAGTTCTGATGGATGAACGGCTTATCATAATCAGGGGCGCCAAGGAGCATAACCTCAAGAATCTCGACCTGCGAATACCGCGTGACCGGCTGGTGGTAATCACCGGCCTCAGCGGCTCGGGAAAATCGAGCCTCGCTTTCGATACGATTTATGCGGAAGGGCAGCGCCGATACGTCGAGAGCCTCTCAGCGTATGCCCGCCAGTTTCTCGAACAGATGCAGAAACCTGACGTAGAACATATCGAGGGCCTCTCGCCCGCGATCTCGATTGAACAGAAGAGCGCAGGCAGGAACCCTCGCTCGACGGTCGGGACTATCACGGAGATATATGATTACCTTCGCGTGTTGTTCGCCCGTACCGGAGCCCCTCACTGTTACAAATGCGGGAAAGCCATCTCTTCGCAGACGGCCCAGGAGATCACCGATCAAATCGCCTCCATGCCCGAGGGAACGCGGCTGACTCTTCTGGCGCCGCTCGTCAGGGGGCGAAAAGGCGAATATCGGCACATCTTTGAGAACATCCGCAAGGAGGGCTACGTCCGCGTTCGTGTTGACGGCAAGATTTATGACGTGAATGAAGATATAAAGCTGGCCAAGCGCAAGGCCCATGACGTGGACGTTGTGATTGACCGGCTCGTGTCCAAGCCGGGCGCACTCACGCGCCTCAATGATTCAGTCGAAACCTGTCTTCGTCTCGGCAAGGGGATTATGAGGCTCCAGCATGATCTGCCGGGGGAAAAACAAAGAAAGTCCTCCGAGCAAATATTCAGCGAGCGTCTCGCCTGCATCGAGTGCGGCATCAGCTATGCCGAACTCGAGCCGCGCATGTTCTCCTTCAATAGCCCTCATGGCGCGTGCTCGACGTGCGGCGGACTCGGCTCCAGCCTGGAGTTGGACCCCACCCTGATTGTGCCGGACGAGGGGAAGAGCCTGCGTGAAGGCGCCGTCGACCCGTGGCAATCGACCCAGAAGAACTCGCGATATTTCGGCCAGGTGCTCGAGCAAGTGAGCAGGCATTATGGTATCAAGAGCGACGTGCCCTTCAAGGAGTTGGACCCGCGTCACCAGAAAATCCTACTCTACGGCTCAGACAACGAGGAGATCAAGTTCACGCTTTCGCACGGCCGGAACAAGTACACGTTCGAGAAGGAATTTGAGGGTATCATCCCGAACCTCGAGAGGAGATACAAGGAAACCGACTCTGCCGCAATCAGGGAGATGGTGGAGGCGTACATGAGGCCGCGCCCGTGCAGCGCTTGCGGCGGCGCGCGTCTGAAGCCGGAGAGCCTCGCCGTCCGCATTGGGGGAAAGAACATCGCGGAGCTGACGGCGCTTTCTATCAAGGAAGCCCGCGGGTTTCTGAAAAAACTGAAGCTTTCCCGCACACAGTCGATCATCGCGGGCAGGATTCTGAAAGAGATCGGCGAACGGCTCGACTTCATGCTCGACGTGGGGCTTGACTATCTTACACTGGATCGCGCGGCGGGCACGCTGGCGGGCGGCGAGGCTCAAAGAATAAGGCTGGCGACGCAGGTTGGCTCGGGGCTGGTCGGCGTGCTATACATACTCGATGAACCGAGCATAGGGCTGCACCAGAGGGACAATCATAGGCTCCTGAATACTCTCCTCAGACTGCGCGACATGGGGAACACGGTAATTGTGGTCGAGCACGATGAGGCGACGATCCGGGCCGCCGACTACGTGATAGACCTCGGGCCGGGGGCGGGAGCGCACGGTGGAGAGCTTGTAGCTACAGGCTCCCCGCAGGACGTCATGGCGAGCGAGAACTCATTGACAGGCAAGTATCTGAGCGGAAAACTTCAAATCGAGGTTCCCTCTTTCCGTCGCAAGCAGAACAAGCAGTGCCTCACGCTCGTCGGCGCAAGGCACAACAATCTGAAGAGTATCGATGTCAAATTCCCACTGGGGCTGTTCATTTGCGTCACCGGCGTATCCGGCTCGGGAAAATCTTCGCTTGTCGATGAGACCCTTTTCCCGGCGATTGCGCGGAAACTTTACCGCGCGAAGCTCGAGCCGGGGGCATACTCCGACCTGGTCGGCATAGAGCATATTGACAAAGTTATCGACATTGACCAGTCACCTATCGGGCGGACGCCGCGCTCGAATCCGGCGACGTATACCGGCGTGTTTACTCATATACGTGACCTCTTTGCGAAGGTACCCGACTCAAAGGTGCGCGGCTACCGGCCCGGGAGGTTCAGCTTCAATGTCAAAGGCGGCAGGTGCGAGGCGTGCGCGGGCGATGGGCTGATCAAGATAGAGATGCACTTCCTGCCCGATGTTTATGTAACGTGCGAAGCATGCGGTGGTCTTCGCTACAACCGCGAGACACTCGCAGTGAAGTACAAGGGTAAGAGCATCGCCGATGTTCTGGATATGACTGTAGAGACGGCGCTCGAGTTCTTCGAGGGCATCCCCGCAATCAGACAGAAAATGCGAACTCTTTATGATGTCGGGCTGGGTTACATCAAGCTCGGACAGTCGTCAACGACCCTCTCGGGCGGAGAGGCGCAACGCATCAAACTTTCCACGGAACTCTCGCGCCGGGACACGGGACGAACGCTCTATATCCTGGACGAGCCGACAACCGGCCTGCATTTCGATGACATTAAGCGGCTCCTTGCGATCCTGGACCGCCTCGTCGAGGCAGGCAACACCGTGATTGTCATCGAGCACAATCTCGATGTCATAAAGACGGCCGACTACCTGATTGACCTCGGTCCCGAGGGCGGCGACGGGGGCGGATACGTTATCGCGACCGGCACACCCGAAGAGGTAGCGGAATGCAAGAGTTCATTCACCGGTGAGTACCTGGCGCCAGTGCTTGGAAGAAGAATTGCGGTCAGCCTGCAAAGCGCCGATTGAGCATCTGCCCGGAGACAGCGCCTTTTGACTCGAACCATCCTGAATGCAAGAGGAAGCAAGACACGACGAGGAGGCATGAGGCCTGCGAGAATCGGGCATCGGGCAAGAAATTCTTGCCACAGGTTTTCAATTGTATCGCCGGCTGGTTTTCTTCGGCATGATCACTTGCTGCTTTTCGGAATATTCTGCGCGCAGTTCATCTTCTTTCTTTTCCTGGCGTCACAAAGAATAGTTGACAGCGACGAAGGTTTTTATCTTTACGCCTCCAAGCTCATCACTGCCGGAACAGTCATTTACAGAGACGTGTTCTATCCGCAAATGCCACTGCTGCCGTATGTTTACGGGAGTTGGATGAATCTGTTCGGTATCGACTGGCAAATGGCGAGAGTGCTTTCAGCCCTTTTGACCGCTCTCATAGGCGGCATGCTTTTCCAACACATACGCTCCTCGACGGAACGAATAACTCCAGCCCTGAGCGCGATTTTGCTTTATGCCTTCAACATTTCCGTTCTGCTCTTCTTCTTGACAGCAAAGACATATGCTTTGTCAGTAGCCCTATTGTTCTCAAGCCTTCTGATGGAGAGACAAAGCAATGGCAAGAGTCCTTTATGGGGCGTGTTTGCTTCGGGTTTACTTCTCGGGCTAAGCGTTCAGGCTCGCCTTTTCTTTATCATAATAGCGCCTGTCGCGGTATTCGACCTATGGAGACGTCAAAAGGAGAAACGGAGCGTACTGCCCGGGTTTTTCTGCCTTGGATTTGCGGCAGGCTCTGCGCCCTCTGCGATATTCTTGCTTGTCGCTCCGGGGCAATTCGTATTTGACAACCTCACGTATCATTCTATCCGCAACCCGTTCGGGCTGATTGCGCAACTAGACCAGAAGCTGGAGGTACTCGGACAACTTCTTGCCGGGTCCGAAACATGGCGACCGACTCAGTTCTCTCTCCTCGCCGCAGGATCGGCAGCGGGTTTGCTTCTGTGGCGAAGGCTGAATCACACCACAAGACTCAGCATTTTTTTCTCGCTGGCGCTAGGGGCCGTCTCGCTTCTGCCGACACCCGCTTTCGGGCAGTATTTTTGCGTACTTGTCCCGTTTCTGATAATCTCTTTCATCGGTTCGGCTCATTCGATGGCGGGTTTGTTCATCAGCCAATCGCGCCGCAAAGCATTTGAGGCGGCGCTGCTTGTGCTCTCACTCGCATATGCAGGCTGGACAATTACCAGGATCGAGAGTCTCTTTGTACGCTCGGAAATGGCGCCGGGGCTCGACATTTACACGACGGCGCTCGACTGGAAAATCTCGACGATCGAGAAAGTGGCCCACATGGTGGAGGAAAATACCCGGCCGGATGATTTGGTGGTAAGCGTCTGGCCCGGCTATCTACTCACAGCCGACCGACGGCTGTACCCCCGGATGGAGAACCAGTTCACCTTCGACAGTTCCATGCGGATATCGCCTGAAGAGGCCTCGCGATACAGAATGATGCGTGAAGATGAGATTGCCGGCGCTGTCAGGGACCCTGCCACCGGCACCGTAATCATCGGAAACTGGTCTCATGAGAGAATCGGCTCATTCGGGCAATTGCCCAATGAGATGTTTAAATGCGTGGGATATGTCGGCAATACGAAAGTGTTCGCGCGCATCCGGCCGGGTAGCCCCGTCGAACCGAGATAAGCCAGGCTCAAAGAAGAATTCGCGCGAAGAGCGAGATACGATGGTCTCTGAACCAATTCGGATTGTTGGACAAACTCTGTTTGTTCTTCTTTGTCTTCTCTTGCCTTATTTCCATCTCTTGCGATGGAAGAGGCTCTCGGCGGAAGAAGCAATTGTGTTGTCCTTCGGCGTGTCTTCATTGATCTTCGGGTTCGCCGCATTTTTCACGCATGCATTCGGGCTGCCGCAGAAATCCATCCACTGGCTGTTCCTGGCGATGTTTGCGGCGTCTGTTACTCCATTTCTCCGACGCGGACTCGGCGCCCTCAAGGGCGCGAGCCTTTCCCCTTTCGGGTTCCTTGCGGCTTTCCTGTTGCTCATAATGGCGCTCGAGGCGAGCTTTCCCATTTACATCGGAGGATTCTGGTATTTCGATTGGTGGCAGCATTACAGTGTTTCGCAAATGTATATGGGCAAGGTCGCACATGACTATCTATGGCTCGGAATGTATAACTTTGCTTCGCGGACTCCCTTGATGAACCTCGATGCCGCATTTTTCCTCTCCGTATTCGGAGACAATTACTGGATGTATCAGATTGTAAGTTCGATTCTCAACTCCATATACATTCTGCCCGCTTTCTTGCTGTGCCGGCGTGTTTCCGGCAAGAAGACCACGGTCATGATAGTCTCGTTGCTCTTCCTTTCACCCTCGCTAGTGCACAATGCATGGTATCCGTGGCCGAAACTATTCGCAGCCTATTTCGCACTCCTGGCCGCCTATTTCTATCTCAAACGCCGGCAGGCAAGCTCCATTCCGGATAACATCGACTGCGTTCTCGTTTTTGCCCTCATATGGGCCGGTTTCTTCGCGCACCAATCATCGTTGTTCTCTTCAGTGGTAATACTGGTTGATCTGTTTCTGCGAGCGCTCCGGAAGGAACCCAAGAGAGTTCTGCTGCTGGGCGCGGCATGCGCGCTCTGTTTCATTGTGATCAACGGGATTTGGTTTGCGTGGGCAACGAGCTTTTTCGGGATAAGACGAAGCTTTCTTTCGTACTATGAGAGGCCTGCCACAGTAGGAGGTCTTTCGGGTTATCTTATTCTGTTTACGTACCATACACTTGCCACGATTTGCTCGCCTTTGTTTGTGTACGACCTTGCCGGAAAGCAGTTCGACGCCATGCGTTTCTTTGAAAATATCCAGGTTCTCTATTACAATTCATTCGCCGGAATGGCGACCGTTACGGTTTTCGTTGGGTCGGCAGCCGTTCTCTTTGCACGCTTGAGTTCGCGCGACCAAATAGGCGCCGGATATGCCGACTTCGCGGCATCGCAAACCGTGAAATGGTTGCTGTGGATAATGGGAGGATGGGCGCTCGTAATCGGAGTATTGATTCTTGCAGTCCCCGGATTTGGCGCCGCGCTCTTTTCCCGCTTTTTCAACCATCCTGATTTTGCGAGAAGGATGTTCGCGTGGCTTTTCCTGGCGGCGGGTTCAGCAATTGCCGGAGCAGGAGTCCTGCTTTGGAGACTTGGGCGAGGACGCGCCGGCGCTGCCGGGAGTACGGAAACCGATTCTGCATCCAATCTCCTCTTCTGGATGGCGGTTACCGGATACGCCGGCGGCATAGCGACACATCATGAGTTGTACATTCATGGGATGGTCAGCGCCGGCTGTGCGACATCGGTCTTACTGACCGCCATTTTTCTGGCGCGGGCGTGTTCGGATTTTTCGAGAATTACAAGACTCATTCTTGCAATTCCCATCTTGTGCGAAAACGTTCTCATAACGTGGCTGCCACTTCTCATCATCAAGTATAACTGGGGATGGGCAGACGAGAAGAATCGGTTATTGAAAGCCGAGAGTTCGGCCGTCTTCCTGGCAGATCTCTTGCCCGGCGCGTGGGCCGCATTGGCCGTCGTCGGGCTTATGATACAGGTAGTCATGATGGCTGTTTGGATTGCCGGATTCGACGGAGGACGAATTGAGCGAAGCTTGAGTTACTCTCACAATGCAGATATACTCCGAAAAGATTGAGGTGCGGTGCGAGGGCGAACCCTCAAGACCAGTCTCGTTCACATGGCAGGACACTGAATTCCGCATCGAGAAGATTCTGAGAACGTGGCAGGATTGGGGTTTCCCTGCGGGCGCGCCCCGGCGGAAGACGTGGCGTTTGCGACGCCACCGGACTTGTTTCAAAGTGCGCGTCGAAGGCGGCAGAGTGTTCGAGATATATATGGACCGCAAAGCTCCTGAGCCTACGTGGGTCCTATATCGCGAGATCGAGGCGTGACCGGCAATCGACTGTCGCAGGCTCAGTATTCCGGGGACACCATGCGGCATGGTGTCCCCGGAATACTGAGCCCTCTCCAAACGGAATCAAGGTGTCTTCCGGAATTTGCCGCCACCTTCGTTCATCAGTTTGGTGAACCCGTGTTTTTTCAGATTACTGTCTGAGAGGACGGACTTGTCGCTGCGGCCGGTTTTCAGAAATGGGACACATATGACACGCTCAATGGGCGTTCCACATTCCGGACACTTCGTAAGCGGCGCCTCGTTTATGCCCTGCTTCTGATCGAAGCTGTCCTTGCAGAACCGGCATCCACCGGTTGTAGCTCGATAAACGTACGTCGGCACCGTCCCACCTCCTGCTTGAGAAATCCTCCACTATTCGGGAACACCGTGCGGCGTTATGCCGTCAAATAGGCGGCTAATGACCTCTTTAGCTATTCTCCAGGAATTGAAGGGGGATGTCAAGTTCGATTGGACAGCATAGCAAGAGGGGCAATGAATCTGTTCTCTTTGAGGTAGCTCAGGCTTGCATCGAATTTTTCGCGCGTCATCTCGACGGTGAACCGGGGATGTGCGTCGCGCGCTCTTAACTCGTGAAAGAACCTTCTAAAGTCTATTGTTCCCTTTCCGAGCGCAAGATGCTCGTCCTGGAGACCTCTGTTATCATTGAGGTGAACCTCCGCGATATCCGCGCCCAGCTCGTCCAGCCAGTGATTGAGTGGGGTTCTCGAGTAAACGTTGAAATGGCCGACGTCGAAGCAGAACTTGACGACATGGGATTTCAAGCCGTTCTTGAGGGCGACAAGAAATCGGGGAGACGGCACGAACATGTTCTCCAGCAGTATTGTCATCGAGAGTTGTTCGGCCAAATCGACAAGTGGCTTCCATGTCAATATGCTGCTTTCGAGCCATGAGTTGAGCGCGCTCTCAGGGAGCAGAGGGTTGACGCCAAGGTGAAGCACGAGGCTCTTCGCCGCAAGGGCGTGACAGATAGCGAGCGTCTTGAAATAGCAGTGTCTCGTATAGTCGCGGATAACCACGTCGAGGCTTCCGGGATTAAGATCGTGAATGGGGCCGTGCACGGCCACTTCAATCCCGGCATCGCGGAGAAGGCGTGAGAGTTCAGCGACTTTTTCGCCGGGATAATTGCATATCCAATTCGTGTCGTAAAGCGCGATTTCCACTCCGAGGTTGTTCCGCTGCAGGAATCCGATTCCGCGCCGAACCATCCTGAAAGGAAGCGTCAGAAGGAGGTGGGCATCGGTCTGGGCCCACGGCCCTTTGATCAAGGTCTTTCCCGACTTTTGCATTGACGCTCCTTCCCGCACCGGAGTCTGGCGCCGTGTCTCCCATGAAGCCGGCGCTTGTTCGCGGACAACATGCGGTGTACCCGAACAGACGCCTGTCCGCCTCTTTATCGGATTCCTCCATGAGAGACGGCCGGCGGACAAAGCTCGCGATTTTTCATTTCCTGCCCCATAGCAAGGCATGAGATACGCGCAATAGTGTAGTAGAGCGCAAAGGAACAATGTCCCTGGTAGCAGGCGAGAACATCATCGAAGTCCTCTTCTCCCGCCAAACACAGCTTGGCAAATTGGGTGCCTGGCGCATTCAACGACTCGGTTTCAGACTTGCTTTCGCTGTAGCGAAAGAATCCCCCGAGAACCTGGTCACCAACCATGTAAATGACCGGCTCGCCGGCGAATTCGTTGAAGTAGTCGGAGGTAGGAATACACTCTTGAATGATGACTGCGCGTATTCCGGAACTGCTCTTGCCGCGCGCCATTTTGTTTCTCTGGCTCCGGTTCAAGTTGAGGACTTCGTCTCCGGACCCGACCACGACGATCCCCATTCCGTATGTGCCCGCATTGTCCTTGACGAAAACAAGCGGCTTTCTGTTGATGCCGTATTCATTGTATTTGGCGGCAATACGGCCGATGAGGTAATCGATTTTCGTGGCGACGCGGTCAATCCCCTTACCGTCTTTGAAGCGGACATCGTCCTCAAACTCGGTCAGTGGGGCGAGCAGCCACGGGTCTACCGAGAGTATTTCAGCGAACTCTTTGACAAGCGAATCATATATCTGAAAGTGTTCCCATTTCGAGCGGACGTACCAGCCCATGGCCGGAGGCGGCGTGACCGGTGTTCCGGCAGTGGCAAGCTCGTCGGGCCTGCCATCGGCGAAGTCGTTGTTTATGAGGATGAGTTCGGGCGTGAAATCATTGGAGAACAGAGCTTCTCCGTTACGCATGAGTCTGTGTATTTGAATCTTTTGTCCCTCGAAGGTTTCGAGCTCGGTTACCCCATTTCGGAATTTCGGGTCGAGGGTTCCGACAAGCGCTTTATAGCCGGCGCGCTCGACCATGGACTTGAGGGCGTGAAGATTCTGCAAGTAGTACTTGTTGCGGGTATGACTTTCCGGATAGATGGCAATCCGCTCGAGGTCGCCGTAGTTCGCGGTTACGAATTCCCGCAGCAGTCTTGCTCCCTTTTCGAGGAACGCGTCACACAGATTGTTAAAGCCTGCCGGGAAAATGTTGGCGTCGATCGCTGATATTTTGAAACCGGCGTCTCGCACATCGACGGAAGAATAAATCGGAAAACAAACCTTCCCGGCATGCCGTCTTATCCAATCCTCAACGGCAGAATGCCTCTCTGCCAGTCTTTTCTCGAGACTTTTGACGTCCACGAATCTTCCTCCGAATCCGGAGCGCGTTTCTTCTAAGGAACCAGGAAACGCACGTT
The DNA here is from genome assembly GCA_016215705.1 of Candidatus Poribacteria bacterium. Taxonomy (GTDB): domain Bacteria; phylum Abyssobacteria; class SURF-5; order SURF-5; family SURF-5; genus JACRIR01. The sequence goes on from JACRIR010000073.1 coordinate 38,094, forward strand.
TGTAGTTTCTGTGCGGATTATCTCAGGTTCGACCGTGTCAGGAAATTCACCCATTCGGACGCCAAACTCTTTACGAGTCAAGGGCATCAAGGGACCGCCACCCACTTCTTCGAGGCGAGAATCGACTATCAATGGGAAATCGAAGCTGGCCTCACCGCCCGAACGTGTCCTAAAATAACATCTCAGGTCGGCTGATCTGACTGCAAGCTTCCCACGGTTGTTCACATACCCTCTAATCTCGAGTTCCCGGATGCCCGTAGCAGTGGTCCGGAGACTCGGCAACAAATCTTCCGCTACGACATTCGCGACATTCGCCTGTTCCTCCTCTTCGGGGGGCTCTTCTGATTGGGCGACAAGATTTCCGGCGACCTCAGAAGGAGAACGCCTCACAGCCAGCAGCATCAGAGACATTACTATGATAAAGGCAACAGCGGCGACGATAATCACAAGAAAGGGTTGTTTCATTTTCGCCGGAGACGCTTTGAAATATGCCAATGTGCCGCCTTTGGACGTGGAATCAGCCTCTTGCATTATTTGATCACGGCTGCTTTCATTCTCATGTACGGCCTTGTATTTGGTTAGCCGACCGGGGTTTCATCAAGTAATTCTAGCACAACGCCAAAACAAGCGTCAACGCTGCGCGGTTTCGAGTTTCGGGCCCAGGTCTCGCGTTAACAAAGAAACGCGAAAGATGAAAGGAGGACGGAAGGAAAATGGGAAGGAAGAGAGATGGAACGTGAATTGCCAATGAGTACGAATGGCAAATGAAGGCCGAAGATGGAGCGTCGTTCTGAGCAGCGAGATCACCTGCGGCGGGATTGCAGGCGCATCATCTGACTTGAGACGTTTTTCATGTATTCACTGAATATTCGGATAGCCGGCGCGTCTATAGTTGCAGGAAGGCAAGCAAAACAAAAACGGGAAATCAGTCAAACAGTTGGAATGAGGAGGTAAGTGGGATGAGAAAAAGCTTTGTGACTGTGGCGCTGGTTCTGACGTTGACCGCCGGCATGGCATCGAGCGCATATGCAAAAGACGAGTTCGAGAACGGGTTCAAGACTGAACTCGGTGCGATTGCAGCGCGGTCAGCAGTTGGCCTGGGAGTGGGACTGGTCAGGGGCGCCTTCGGTGGCCCGGTTTACTACAATGGTTACTACGCCCGCCCGTATTACAGGCCCGTAGTGGTCTATACGCCGCCACCGCCTCCGCCGCCGGTATACGTGGTGACGCGCACGTACTACTATCCGGCTCCGGTGTATGTTGCGCCTCCGCCGCCCGTCCATCATCACCATCACGATTGCTATCACTGAGACAAGCCGAGGATGCGAGCAGGTCATCCGAAGGACGCCCCGGGCTCCGGGCAGGAGAGCCCGGGGCGTTCCGTTTTCCGGTTGCAGCATCCGCCTTTCTTGACAAAACCACTGAAATTGCTATGATGTCACAAGTGATTATTGAAGTTCTTGGGATGCGGCATGGCCGCGCCAAGAAAAATTGGGACACGAATCTCGCAAGACGCGAAACGGATTATACGAATACGGACTTCTCAATGTCATTCCTGCAAAAGCAGAAATCCATTTCATGACAATGCGTCATCCAATTGCATTTATCAATTGCATTTATGAGAATCTCGGTGCGACTTTGTGATTTTGAAGGTGAGCAGTACAGAGGGGAGGCAATTGAATGAAGACCCTGCTCATAGGGGCCGACGGGCAACTCGGAAGCGACTTGAGGAAGATTTATTCGGCGGATGAACTGATCCCGCTCACGAGAGGCGACCTGGACATATGCGACTATGCGGAAGTGAGCCGGACGCTTCGCGGGAACACGCCGGACGTAGTGATAAACACAGCGGCTTACCACCGCGTCGACGAGTGCGAGGGAAACGCCGAGAGGTCTCTCGCAGTGAACGCGCTTGCCGTCAGAAACCTCGCCCTGACGTGCAAGCAGATGGGCTCCATATTCGTTCATTTCAGCACTGATTATGTTTTTGACGGTGAAGCGTTGAGGCCGTACACGGAGCGAGACACGCCGCGCCCTGTCAATGCCTACGGAATATCAAAACTTGCCGGCGAGCATTTTGTCCGCTATCTGTATGACCGCCACTTCGTAATTCGCGTTTCCGGGTTGTACGGGGTGGCCGGCAGTCGCGGGAAGGGGACGAATTTTGTCGAGATGATGTTAAAGAAGGCGCAAGAAGGGCAAGACATAAGAGTGGTCAACGACCAGACGCTCACCCCCACCTACACCCGTGCGCTCGCACCCCGGATCAAGGCGCTTGTCGAAACCAAGCGGTACGGACTGTATCACATGACATGCGAAGGGGAATGCTCGTGGTACGAATTTGCGAGCGCGATCTTCGAACTGTCCGGCCTCAGGCCGAATCTCTGGCCGACGACATCGGCCGCATTCTACACACCGGCCAAGCGCCCCCGTTACTCTGTTCTTGAAAACGAAAACCTGAAATCCATTTCGGCGCCACCGATGCCTTTCTGGCGCGATGCGCTGAGAGATTACCTCGAGGAGCGCAAGAGCCGCCTCACTCCGGCGCAATGACGGGAGGAAACTCATCGGCAGAATTCTTTCAGCCTCTCGTACGCGGGGTCCCACGTGTAGACATTGTAAGAAGGATTCGAGCACATCGCGGTGAGAGTCTGCCGGTCAATCCGAGGAGCATCGGCAAAGACCTCGGAGGCCGTGAACGCTGTCAGGATATCCGCCGGGAGCGCATATGTTTTCACATTATTCATAATCCTGCCCATCAGCAGATTGACTCTCGCCTGCATGCTCGTGCGGGCAACGTAGGCCGGCCACACCTCTACGCTCGGCACACCGTCCGGCATATTAACGAAGACCAGCATTTTGTCTGAGAGGTCTTCGGCGGACCTGTATCTTTCCCGAATAAACTCATCGATCCGGATTGACCATTCGGAGGCTTTGCGCCATTCCTGCATCCGTCGTTCGAGCATTTGTTTCTCCATGAACAAGATAGGGGGACACAAGAGCGCAACCACGACGAGTTTGACATAGGCCGGGCGAGAAAACGCGGCATGGGCACGGGCGACTCCGCGCGAAGCCAAATCACCGAGGCCCGCGATGGCAGCCCCGAAAAGGATCGAAGAGAAGGCGGAAGAGAGGTAGAGATAGCGCGCCTGGATGAAACTCAGGAGCAGCGTAGGCGTGAGAGCGATGAACACGGCCACTATGGGGAATCGGCATTTGCGGTACTTCCGGACGACGAACGACAGGACAGCAAGCAAAGCCACAAAAACACCCACGATGTTATCTCGCCCGACCTCCACTGCGAGAGCGGGAATATATGGGAAAACCAAATAGGCGACGGCCCTCGCATAATTCACTGGAATTTCCGCAAGGGATGGAACCGAGGCTTGCGCCAGCATTGTGAAGTCGAGGATGCTGAGCCTGAACAAGAGAAAGAGAACCATCAAGGCGCCAAGAAGGAAGTACTTGAGAACGTTGCTCCGAAGGTTCCGCAGGAATGCAAGGAACCGCGTGTCATCGCGGGGGTTGTGGACAAGCAGTTCCCATGCGAACAGCATGATAATCAGGAAGATACTTGATTCGAGAGTCGAAAGCGAGACCAGCATGAGAAGGGCGGTTGCTGCGAGCAGAGCCGGTCGCCTGCTTCTCAGGTATCCGTCGAAGCAAATGAGGGTCAAGAGATACGCGAGGGTCATCAGAAGGTTGCACAGGCCGGTTATCCAGATGACGGCCTCATAATTCATTGAGAAGGTCAGGAATATAATTGAGGACAGGATGCCGACGAACTCATTGCGGAATATTCTGAAGGCAATGAGCATCACGAGATACGCATTGAGAACGTGGAGCGCCAGAGAGACAAAATGCCACAACGAATACTTTGTTCCGAATAAGCAATAGAGGGCGTGGAAGAAAACGTTGGCAGCCGGAATCCAGTGGCTTCCCGCCGTGTACTTAAGAAGCAATGGAAACGGCCAGAGGCCCCTTTCGACCAGGGCGAAATCGTCGCATACAAAGTAGAAACCCACACACTCGCCAAAGTAAATCCGGACGAGGACGATTAAGACAAGTACGAGCGTTGTCCGTCTTAGGGCAACCGGAATCTTTTTCAACCTGAACCTCTGTATAGGGCAGATGGGGTTTTGAGCCGACAACGTCTTATTATAGCATGCGATCCCAAGAAAATGGGGACACGCCCTGCGCGCACACGCATATGGTATAATGACGACATGTCCGCACACGGAACGCGCCTCAACGCCCGGTGGAAATCGAGGCTGCTTTTTTTCCTGGTTGCTCTGGCTTCTATCTCAGCATATCTTCTCCTTGCCCCTTTCAACGTCGCAGACGGTATCGGTCAGTGGCTGGATGGCGACTACGGAAAGTTGACCAATGACGGTCTCCGAATCCTGAACGGAGAGCTGCTCTATCGCGATATCGGGACGCTGTACCCGCCCGCAATGGACTATTTGGTCGCGTCTGTCTTCCGGATATTCGGCGACAGCATTTTGACCCTCCGGATTACGCTTGCGCTCATGGGAGCGGGAACATTAGTGCTTGTGTTCTTTATGACCCGCGCGATGAGTTCAGCCTGGTGCGCGCTTGCAGCGACGCTTATTGCCCTATTGATAGGGCCGGTTTGTCTAAACTATCCGTATGCAAGCTGGTCCTGCATTCCGCTCGGCCTTTGCATGGTTTTGGCGGAATATTCCGGCTGGAAGCGCAACAGCGCGAAATGCCGACTGCTGGCGGGTATGCTGGCGGGAACGATTTTTTCATTCAAGCCGAACTGGGGAATATTCGCCCTCGCGGCGCTAATATGCTCGCAGTCGTTGGGAAGCCTGCTGGCTTATGATGGTTCCAATCGGTTAACTTTGGGCGGCAGGCTCTCCACCTTTCTGGTGTCCGGCGCCGGCGGCCTCATTCTCGGGTTGTCGCTGGTTCTCATGAGAAAACATCTTATAGCGTCCAATCTTGCGGCCTTCATTCTGCCGACGTGCCTGATTGCGCTCGAGGGAGGTATCTTGCTGCGGACGTGCGCAATGCAGGGGCGTGCGCCGGCGATGAGTATTCTGCCCACGCTCAATTCATCCGTTGGGTTCGCACTTGTGACGATCCCGTGGATCGCTTATTTTTTCTTCAAGTTGGGGGCCAATCTTTTTTATCAGTTCCTCATATATCCCTCCACTGTGTTTGCGAAAGGTTTCTTCGTGCCGCTGCCGGCGCCCTCTCCGGAGGCGATAGTTCTCGTATTCCTTTCTTGTTTCCAGGGCATCATGATGCTAAAAGGAAGGGCGCCATTCTCCGCGAGGGCGACATTTCTTGGCATTTTCGGCTTGTTCGGGTTTGCGCTTCTCTGCAGGCTGGTTCCACTTGTCCGGGAGGGAATACTGACTACCAAGAGCGGAGAATACGACAAATGGGGCTTTGCGTTCGCGTGCTATGTGCCTCTCGCCGTTCACGCAGGCATGGGATGCGTTCTTGCGAGAGATATTCTCAACATCGAGACGGTTGACCGGAGCCGAACCTATCTGTCATTATGCTTATGGATATATTCGATCGCCGCTTTCCACGTTTTCTACCCCTTAATGGATATCTATCACCTGATCTGGCCTCTGGCGCCCGTCGTCGCGCTCGGAGCAACATTCCTGTTCCGGTCGCTTGAGTTCTGGAAGACCAAAACGCCGGATGGTTTCGCCGAACGCCGGCAGAAGACAGTGAGATGTTTGTCAGTCCTTATTGTCCCGCTGTTTATGGGATTGTTCTTCGGCCTCCCCATATTCAAGTACTTTGTAAAAGCCGGCAAGACTCCGTTCCAGGTCACAATAAACGGGTTTTCTCCCATAAGATCGCGCCGAGGAGGCATTCTCATGCCGGAGCGACGCGCTGATGACATCAACAATGTTGTCGATTTCGTTCAATCCAGCACTTCTCCGGGCAAGACCATCTTTGACATGACCGGCTCGCTTTTCTATTTTCTGGCTGACCGCCACAATCCAATTCGATGGGCATACTTGCAACCGGATTTCTTCTCGCCGGAGGAAATCGAGGATGTCAGGCGAACAATCGAGAGTCTGAGGCCCCGGCTCGTCGTGACCTCATCTGTGGCCGAGTGGAACATATCTGCGAATTATCCGGTTCTCTACAGTTTCATTTACGCAAAATACAAGCCGCTCAGGACCTTCGGCGAATATCAGGTTCTCTCGTTGCGGAATACGAACAGCCTTAGTGGAGGCGAAAGGACGGATGGGAGAGAGAATTGATCTGTTGATTGCGCGCACGAAACACATCTTTAAGAATGCACGATTCTGAAACCGAGTAATATAGGGTTCGCCCTTACAAATCCGTCGTCATCTGCGCAATATTTCCCTAACGATGTACTTTGGCACGTGTCTGGATGAGACAAACGACCGCAACGTGAATTCGCCTACCATGCAGAGTATGCCAATGAGAACAAAGGAAGAGATGACCACCGCGTTCAGCAATAGGCCGTTCGAAACGCCGGGCAGGATTCTGAATGGAGAGAAGTAGTCGACGACCACTCGCGCTGCGAAAAGGAAGGCGAGAAAGAGGCTGGCAAGCGCCAGTAGTTGGAAGGGCCGCTCGGACATGCTGACTATGTTTTCCATGTTGTACGTCCAGAGCTTCCTGAAGGTCCAGCCCGATTTTCCATATTTCCTGGGGAAATGGGTCACGGGAATTTCATGGCATCGTTGCGCCCTGGAGATGACGTCGACGCTGCTAAAGATGTGAAACGGCCCGAATTCAAAAGCGCGAATCAATTCGGCGTTGAACAGTTTGAACGAGCAACCGAAATCGCGAAAGGAGCTCCTGGAAGCTTTCCGCATGATCATGTTTGCGATGTATGAGGGAATGATCCTCAATAGAGAGTCTTTTCTGTTCTTCCGATAGCCGCTTACGATGTCATAGCCTTTGTCGTATTCGCGCACAAGGAGAGGGAGCTCTTCCGGGGGGAGTTGCAGATCGCTATCCATGTACAGGAAAGCGCGTCCGCGCGCCTGACAGACGGCGGCGGTGAAGGCGGCCTGTTGACCTGCATTCTTGAAGAGATCGAGGACGGCGCTGACTTTCGGGTCTCGCAGGAAGATTCCTTTGAGCTTTTCGAAAGTTCCGTCGGCGCTGCCGTCGCTCACCATGATTATCTCATAGGATCTCCCGAGAGACTCCATGGTGGCAGAAACCCGGGAATGGAACTCCTCTATGCTCTTCTCTTCGCAATAACAGGTTACAAGCACGGAGAATTCCGGCGTCTCATTGTTCATCTGTCCTGAATCCCTGTTCTGCATATCACGTTTTGCGGCCCATCGACTTTGTTGCGAAACTTACACGGAATCGGCGCGGCTTCTTGCCGCGACGATTCTGTAAAGCGAAAGCCCGCAGTCAGACCACGAGAGGTCAGTGTAGCCGACCGAACGTAGAAACGCCGCGTATTCCTGCATACTCCGACGCTTGCCGCCGAAAAGGGTTATCATCAAGGAAGTCAACGCGGAACTCCGGGTGGGCTGTTCACTATCATCGTTCATAGGTTCTATTACCAACGCCGTTCCATCCTTGCAAAGACAGGAACGGGTCTTCGCCAGCAGATTAGCGGTTTCGTCACCATCCCAATCGTGCAGAACGCGCACAAAAACTATCGCGTCAGCCACACCAACCGGCAGAGGGTCGCGAAAGAAATCCACCGGCAAGAGATCGATTCTACCTCCGAGTCCTTCTGCATCGACTAGAGCGCGCGTCTTTTCACACACGGCAGGCAAATCTGCAATTGTGATTCTCAAACCGGGGTATTTTTCGGCAAGCGCAATGGCGAGTCGGCCGTATCCGCCGCCAAAATCAATAATATGGGCGTAACCCGAGAAGTCGTGGTGGTCCATAATGGCGTGGCTCAACTGCATCTGAGATGCGTCCATCAGGGACGAGTAGTCGTTGACTTCAGATGCCTGCAGTTTCTTGGGATCACGAGACTTCTTATAAATCCAGTAATCGGAAAGAATCGAGTCTTTATAGTCGCCGCTCTTGACCAATCCCGTCAGATCACAGAGAGAGTCATAGAACAACTGCATTTCTCTGGCCCAGCTTCTTATACTCTCATACGCCGGCAGGATCGATCGACCGGTCTCCGATAATTCGAGCTTATCCCCATTTCCGTTGAGAATCTTGAACGCGACCAGGACGTCGATGAATGCATCCGAGATAGGGCCTTCCTTGATCCCTGTCCGTTTCCTCAAATCGGCTTTGCTGAGAGGTCTCTCATCGAGTTGCCTGAAGACGTCCAACTCGATTGCGGTCATCAGCACACGAGATAGAGCAAACGATCTCACGGAGTCAAGGAAATCAGTCAACATATTCTTTCTCGCCTTCTCCGCAATGATTGCTTCCGGTTACCTCGTAATGGCAGCCAAACGGAAGTGTCACAAACGGGTCGCTATTCGGGTTTGCCCGGCATTTAACGCGATTCCGGTTTCTGAGTTCGCTCACCGATTTTTCAGCAACTCTTTCTCCAGCTTAAGGATTCTGTCGGACCTTCTTCTTCCTGCGGATTTCGCAGGGTTCCCTTTCCATATTGTCCATGGGTCAACCTCACCGCGCACCAACGAGAGCGCGCCGATGGCTGCGCCGGCGCCGATGACTGTATTCGGCAGGATTATTGATCCGGCTCCAACAATCACGTGCTTCCCGAGAGTAACGGGCCCTTTGTCAAGCTTGATCTTGAATTTGTCCGGGATAGTAGGATTCGTCAGCGATAGCCCAAAGACGTAGTCGTCCGAGAACGTGTATATCGAGACTCTGGCGGACAGACCTGCAAAATCACTGATGTTTATGTTCGCCTCCTGGGCGTACAATGCGCAATAGGCGGCAATGTGAACATAGGAACCAACGCGAATATCCCCGCTGAGAATACAGAAATCGTCAATCCTGACGTTGTCTCCGATAACCATCTTCCCCGGCGAATAGATTGAACATTTTCTGCTTATTGAGACATTGCTGCCGCATTTCTTGAACCCCGTCTTCGCCAGTTCTGTCTTGCTCAGGAATGATGTTCCCATGAAGTGTTTTCCCTGAAACAGCCCCAACTTACTCCTGCTGCCGTCGTTTCTTGAACCTATCCGTGTGCAGGGCCCCGTTTACGACGAATACCCTGACCGGAACCTTATATCTTGGCAATTTTTCCCGGCAGTATTGTTTAAGCCGGATGGCGAATCTGTCGGGCTCCTCTTCGGCGAGCAGACTAACTTTGGCGCACACGATGCTGCCCATTATTGAATTCTTTTCGCCGTATACGACCACCTCGGATATATTCTCCATCTCGTAGATGACGTTCTCAACCTCAGTGGGGTGCACCTTCTCACCGCCGACGTTGATTATTTCTGATTCGCGACCCAGTATCCTGATGTAGTCGCCGTCTACCTCGACTGAGTCTCCGGTGTTGAACCAGCCGTCCTCAGTAAATGGACTTTCGGCATTAAGATAACCCAACATGGCCGTATCCGTTTTCACGTGTAACACGCCATTGACTATCCTTGTCTTGAAATGGGCGCCGTCAATTCTTATCCACGTAGAATCCGTTTCTCCGGATTTGGATGCAGGAGAACCCAACTCTGTCACCCCATATTTTTGAATTATCCTAACGTCTCTGAAGATTCTTCTCAGCCGCTCCAGGACAGCTTTCGGCATTCGTTCGGAGCCAAACGTGACAATCTTTAGGGAACTCAGGTCGTATTTCTTGTATTCCTCGGAGAGCAACAGCAAATTCAGAAAAGTCGGTGATGTCGGCAGAACCTCCACTTTGTGCTTCTCTATCAGGGAGCATATATCCGCTGGATTCCTGGAAGACGGGAGAACAGCCATGCCGCCGCTGTAGAGGGAATAGAAGTAAGTGTCTATTCCCGCAACGTGGTCAAACATGAGAAAACAGAGTGTTCTATATTTCTTATGGGCATTTTGATACTTGGACAAAAGCTTTATGAAGTCGTGCGCGACGGCCTTCGGATGACCGCTGGAGCCCGAGGTGAACAGTATCAAACCCGGCCGCTCCTTCTCTATTAATTCTCTCAGAATCGTGTTTTGCCTCGGCTCAGCGTCTCTCATTGAGAATGCGCAGACGCCTTTTCTGAGATCGAGCACATGCTGGGTGCGTGAAAGATCGAGATATTCCGAAAAATGTGTCTCCGCCAGGGGGGTCAATGGAACGATGATCTGTTTGTTGAGAATCGAAGCTATAATAAGCGCTATTGAATCAGGAGAGTAATCACCAATCAGCGCAGTGACTGCGCCGGGGCCAATCTTCTCTTCGTTCAATTTTGTTAGCCATTTGTTTATAAGGTCGCTAAGGTCACGATAGGAGAGAACCGTGTCATTATGTATGATGGCCGTGCTCTCGGAGTATTGTTCTAATCTTTCCAGAAGTGTTCTTACAATCACTTATATGCCCCCGAGATATATGTTTTGACCCGTGACAAAATCGCTTTTCGGGCTTATGAAGAAATCAATGACATTGGCGATATCCCGGAATTCTCCGAAGCGGTGGATGGCCTGCCGATCCAGAAGCGCCTTAATCTTTTCTTTGGGCACAGAACGGATCAGGTCTGTTTCAATGGGTGTGGGGCCGACCGCGTTGACGGTTACGCCAAAGGGGGCAAGTTCACGCGCAAGTATTTCGGTAAGACTGGCGACCGCCGCCTTCGAGGACGCATAAATAGCCTCTCCTTCAAGTTTTAGGGGAGTGGCAACCGTCGTAAAATTGACGATTCTGCCGTAGCGCCGCTTCTGCATCAATTTTGCAGCTTCGCGGCAAAAGAGAAATGTGCCGACATAATTCGTGTTGATGATTTTATGAACTGTTTCGAGGGGGGTCAGAACAACATGGTTCATGGAGGCTATGCCGGCATTATTTATCAAGATATCCAGACGATTGTAGAGTTTGCGAATTTCCGAGAACATGTTCTTCACTCTGCTCTCATCCGAAACGTCAAGGCAATAGTGTCGGTAGTTATCCAACTCATAATCGACTTCTCCGCGGCTGCAGCCGACCACACGGAACGCTTTCTCCGCATAATAGTGGGCCAAATACCTGCCAATACCTTTTCTCGTGCCGGTAATCAGAATGACCTGTTCGTCAGCCATTCTTGTTTTCCTCGAGGAGTTGCGACACGTATTCTGCAAGCCTCCCGATGGTTTTGAACGGACTCCTCTTTTGCGACATCGCTTTTTCGTCAGCTATGACTATTGCCATCCCGTACTCTTCTTCGATCTTTTCTTCTATCAACACGATAAAGTTCACTAATCCCAATGAATCGAGCCGACCGGATTTCCCGAACAGGACCTTGTCGAGAGACTTTTCAAGTGGCCCTCCTTCAGAAAGGCCGCGATTGTATTCGTCAACTGCCCGAAAAATTGTCCGAACTAATCTATCCTTTTCTTTCATCCGGTTTTCCTTATTCCTTATTCGAGGTAATGCTCCTCATGTATTTTCATGAGTATATTGCATATAGTCTCTACTATCCCGTTCTCCAACGTTCCGTAAATCGGCAGGCAAAGCACCTGCCGGGCGACACGCTCTGCAAGCGGCAATCTGGCGGGGTCGGCCGAGGGCAACGAGGAGTAACATGAGAAATGGCTGCATAACGGATAGAAGTATTTTCGGGGGTGAACATTGAATAGCTTGAGCAACGCGAATAGTTCGTCACGGTTGATGCCATAGTTCTTCTCGTCAACGAGAATCGGGAAATAGGCATAGTTATGCTGTACGTCGGGCACGTCCTTGAGAAACGAAATGCCCGCAATGTCCTTCAGCCCGTTCTGGTAACTCTTAGCAAGGTTACGACGATTTGCAATCTCTTCGTCCACCATATCTAGTTGCAGGAGTCCGAGAGCCGCCTGAAATTCGCTCATTTTGCCGTTGATGCCGGGACCGATGACCGTTTCTTCGTCTGCAATGCCGAAGTTTTTCAGGAAATCTATCCGTTTCTTCTGAGCTTCGGATTGGCAGACAAGCGCGCCGCCCTCGCCGGTGGTAAAGAGCTTTGTGGCGTGGAAACTCAGCATGGACAGATCGCCATGCGTCAGGACAGATTGCCCTTTGTAGCGCACCCCAAAGGCATGGGCTGCGTCATAAATCACCCGCAGACCATGCGAGTCGGCGACTTTCCGGATTGCCTCTACATTGCAGGGCGTGCCATAAACATGTACCGGCAGAATCGCTTTCGTCTCCGGGCTTATCAGTTGCTCTATGCGGTTTGCATCAAGATTAAAGGTGTTCGCTTCAATATCGCAGAACACCGGACGAATCCGATTCCAATGCAGAACGTGGGCGGTAGCCGGAAATGTGAATGGGGTTGTTATGACCTCGCCGCCATCGATGCGAAGCGTCTGCAATGCAACCATCAAAGCAATGGCGCCGTTGCAGAAAAGCGCCAAGTGGTCTACTCCCAGGTATTCCGCCAGGCGGTGTTCCAATTCCCTGTGAAGCTGTCCGTCGTTAGTAAGCCATCTTCGTTCCCATATTCCGGTGAGCTTTTCGCAGTAATCCGCCAGCTTGGGCATGGTCGGACGTGCAACGAACACCGGTTCGGGAAGTTTATGATTTCTGAGAAGATGGTCCACGTTAAGACGTTGGAAATGGTCTCTCTTTTTCATCAGCGCACGGGGAGTCTGTGTTTTCGCTCACACTGTCGAGAACTGCCCAGAGAAAATCGAATGGCTCAATGACATTCTTCCATCGATAATGATTCTACGGTAGGGACCAATGTATGTCAAGCATTTCGCAAGAAAGCGTCCGGCTCGTATCATTCGAAACACTATGTATAGACATGAAAGGAATGAAGGCGGAACTTCGGGTCAGTTGGCGCAATTCGGACCGGTTTATTGTGGCATTCCATTCTTAATAGATTCTCTGCTTTCACAGAACTGTCTGAGTCGCTCATTCACGGAGTCCCACACGTAGACGTCGTACGAAGGACTCGCGCACATATTCCTAAGAGCTTCTCTTTCAATCACGGGAGCATATGCAAATACGTTTGTGTCAGTGAATGCCACGATAATATCTGCCGGGAGGCAATAGAGCTGCACGTTGGCGATACTGGCGACAATTCGATCGAACATGAGGTTGAACCGACAATGAGTGCATACCAACGCAACGTAAGCCGGCCATACCTCGGAACTCGGGACACCTTCCGGAAGATTCAGGAATACGAGCGTCTTGCCCGCGACCATTTCGGGAGTTTTATAGGTTGACGCCAGGAAAGAATCTATCCTGAGTGACAATTCGGAAGCCTTTTGCCATTCCTTAATCCTGCGGTCGAGCATTTGCTTATCAAGGAAAAGGATCGGAAAACATGCCAGCGCCACTATCGAGAGCTTTATCGCAGTCTTCGCCCTGCCGACGCCCGAGGATACGGCATCGGCCAGGCCGTCAATTGCCGAGGCAAGGAGCATCGAACAAAAGATAGAAGCAAGGTACAAGTATCTCGCCTGGATTATGCTAAATAAGAGAGTCGGACTCAAAGCAATAACAATGTTCACAAGAGGGAACCGGGAGTTCTTGCATTTCCAAAATACAAGAAGAAAGGAAACCAAGAGTATTGCGAAGATGGGTATGATAGTGTCTCTCTGTATCTCGAATGCCAATAGAGGGGAAAAGGGGAAAACCAGATAAGCGGCTGCCCTTGCATAGTTCACAAGGATTTCTTCAGCAGACGGCACTGAAGGATGCGACATCGAAGGGAAACCAAATGCCCGGAACCGGATGCAAAACAACAAAACCAGCATTCCGCCGAGAAGAAAGTACTTGCCGGTATGCCGATAAAAGCCCTTTGCATATTCCAAAAGCGGCAAATTGATGTTCCGATTGTGGACGGCCAACTCCCATGCGAACAGGGTAATAATCAAGAAACTACTTGCCTCTTGCGTAAGCAAAGCCAATACCATCAAGAACGCCGTTATCGCAAGCATGCCCATTCTTCTCATCTTTGTGTTGCCTGCGTTTGAAACGGACATCCTAAGATACCGGCTGTAACAGACAATGGCCAGAAGATACATTGAAGCCATCAGACTATAGAAGATTCCACTTATGTAGAAAACGACCTCATAGTTCATTGCAAAAGTAACAAAAAAGACGGGGGTCAAGAATTTGGTCATTTTTTTTCCGGGATAGATTTCCGAGACCAGGACCATAGCCAAGAGCGCATTGAACGTGTGGAGAACCAGGGATGTAAGATGCCACCATGAATAGTGCACTCCGAATAATTGATAGAAAATATGGAAGAAGAGGTTCGGAACCGGCAACCAATGTGGGGGGCAATAATAAGTGAGAAGTAGCCGAAATCCCCAAAGACCCTTTTCGAGCATGCCAAAGTCGTCAGCCACCAGGTACCATTGCAGCGTATCGCCGTAATAGACCCAGACGAGAACTCCTATGACAGGCCAAACCGCTAACCAGGCCAGGTCAAGTGAGTTTTTCCGCAAGCGATACCTCCTCTCACGCGCCCATCAGCGGTGTGAGTACGGCTATTATACGATGCTGAGACAGCCTCAACAGTACTGTCTTCACGGTGTGATTTTACCGGAGGAGCTAGTACGTGTCAAGCGTTCCGCCAAGAGTAGTGATGGTCAGATATTCGCCGAAACATGTCGTTCATTTCATGGCCAACGCGCCAGGAAGACAACTCGAAAGAGGTGGCAACTCCCGTCGCTTGTCCGGTCAACTCCGTGTGTCTGAATGCTTCACGGATGTTTCGCGACCACAAACAGCGAACCACCGGCCGGAAAGGAAAGTCCTCCCTTGATAAGGAATCGCTCGAGGGTCATTATCGTCGTCAGCAAAGTATTCAGGAACCCGCTTATTCTCAGCTCTTCAAGGGGGTCGTAGACCTGCGGATTCCTCGACTCCTTTATCCGGACCAGTATCATTACAGGAAGAAGAAGCGAAACGAAGCTTGTCACGCGAATTACCTCAAATCCGGCGTTCGACACTTTTTCGACCAACTCCTTGCCCGAATATCTGCGCTTGTGACAGCGGTAATCATCATTGGGGCTCCAAAGGAATCGGTGTTGGGGAACGGCGACTACGATCCCTCCGCCGGGACTGGTAGCCTGAAACATCTGTGTGAGGACGGATTCGTCTTCTTCTATGTGCTCAAGCACATCGAGGGCGGCAACTATGTCAAACTCATTCTCAAAGGGAATATGACGCGCATCCATTTGGAAGAATGCGCCGTCTGGAACTTGAGATTTTGCGCAGGCAAGCGATTCGGTGTATATGTCGCTTCCTGCAAGGCGCGCGAGCGGAAACTCCTTCTGAATTCTTGACAAGATAAAGCCGGTGCCGCAGCCCATGTCCAAGAAGCTCTTGAAGCCCGGGAAATATTTGCGCAAGGCCCAAACAAGCAAAGCATTCCGAGCCTCGCACCAGAAATGTCCCGCCTCGAGTTGGGCGCTGGGAGCAAAAAGCTCTGCCTTGAAGCTGCTCGCATCCTCGATCATATAGGGCGCGAACACAGGATATCCGTGGTCGAATTTAGGCGCGCGCCCGCAAGCCGGGCACTTCCAGTCATCGGCTGTGTGACGGCATCCACATTCAAGACAGAGTTTCACTATGAGCCTCATGCATGATTCTGTGCTGTTTTTTCCGATTCCTGGAATCTCCGTCGTGATTCTCAAAGGAACCTGAAGCGATCCGCATGTTTGTTTCTGTGTCACTCCCCTGAAAGCGGGAATCAACCTGGCGTGCCGCAATCTCAAAATAGAGTATAAGACATGATTTGTCAAGCATGCGCCCGCAATCCCGCAACCACCGGGTTTGTGCCAATCCGGTTTCTTGCCAATCCGGCTTCCTTGACGGCAAACCTTCTTTCTGCTATCATTTCCTGAAGATGACATGTCGACAGGGTGCAGATGTGATAATCGGCGTGGTGGACGGGCAAGGCGGGAGGATCGGAGCGCACATAGTCGAGCGTCTTATAAGCGTCCTTCCAGAAGGCGCTGAAATCATTGCGCTCGGCACGAACGCAATCGCAACCGCCGCGATGATGAAGGCGGGCGCGAACAAAGGCGCCTCCGGAGAGAACGCGATAAGGCAGACATCGCTCCGCCTCGATATTATCGCAGGAGGAGTCGCGATTCTGCAGCCTCATTCGATGTTGGGTGAAATGACGCCCACGATGGTCGAAGCCATTGTTCAAAGTCCGGCTCGTAAAGTCGTTATGCCGCTCAAATCGGCTGGCATCGAGATTGTCGGCCTGAAAAACGAGCCGATCCCGCACCTCATTGATGAACTCGCTCGTCGAGTGGCGGAAATAGTAAGGGAAACGAAAGATGTGTGAATCAAACGCTTACATTCTGGAGAATGGAAAAGAGGAGTTGTTTCTCGAGAGCGTGGACCTGATACGCCCGGAAGGTGACAGCGTCTACCTATGCAGCGCGTTCGGAGAACAGAAGACCGTGAGCGCCCGCATCCTGGAAATACGCTTGATGGACCACAAAATAATCCTCGAGAAGAACTAGAGTCGAATGAACCGGGCCACGAAGGCCCGACTAATTAACCGAAAATATCTGAAGGCTGACCACGAAGGTCGGCACGTCGGCACAAAGCAGACGTTGCCCCCTTCGTGATTTTTTTTGGGGACGGAAAGGAGCAGGTGTATCCGGAACACAGCGGTTATTCTCTTCGTGACGTCTATTGAACACCTGTGAGGTTCTTGAGAGGAGGAGCATACCCCATATGTCAGCGTTAAGAAAAAAAGGGATTTCTGAAACTGTTCACTCTTGAACTACGTAAAGTAATGCGTATGATCTCATTTCAAGAGAGGAGATTTCAACATGAATGCTATGATGCCAATACTCACGTTGCTTCTGGGGTCATTTATCCTCACATCGCCGGCGTACGCACACTTCCAAATGATCGTGCCTTCGACGGAGATCGTATCGCCGACCGACGGTAAGGAGATATCTCTCAAGCTGCTGTTCGCGCATCCCATGGAAGGACACGCAATGGACATGGCGAAGCCTGCTGCGTTTGGAGTGATCGCCGCCGGCGAGAAACAGAACTTGCTTGAGAC